>NZ_JAJNIR010000010.1:0-82373 GCF_022385935.1 Mammaliicoccus sp. J-M41
CTTTCAACTTAAATTCATCACTATATTTTGTCATATTAAAACACCCCTAAAGTTAGTTTTTTTACTCTAACTTTAGGGGTGCAGTACCATCCTGGGGTTAGTGCAATCGCGTCCCATGCTTTTCTTATGTTAAAGAAGTCTTAGACTTTTGTGGTATTTTTTGCGCATGCTTTCCTCGGGCATGTTCTCAGCCTGTAGTCTTCGAATCATGCTGTTCCCGCAGGAGTCAGCGCTTTACTAACTAGTATTTACTCATATTATCGCTATAACATTTATTTTTCTCAATAATTGTTCAAACTAATTATTTTTCTCATCAGAACTAGAGATAAATAAGGCAAAAAATGTGAACGGAATAATAACAAATATTCTAGTCTGGATATTATTATTACCCGTTATTTCAGGTAAAATAATATACACAAGTCCTGTTATTATTAATAAAAACAAATAAATTTTCTTTTTAATACTCATCGTTCAAAACACACCTTTATTCATTTTACTTAACGATCACACCATTAACATATTTAACCATATATACTAAAATATAACAATATAATTAAAACTTTTCTACTATGAAAAAATACACACTTTAATAGCGAAAAAAGCATGGGACATCGCGTCCCATGCTTTTCTTATGGTATTATTCTAAACCTTTAATAACTTCGTCTACTTGTTTTTCAGTTGTTCTTACGCCACCTGAAGCTAAGTACCATAATTGTGCATCTACGTTAACAACTTTATTGTTCTTAACTGCATCTACATCTTTAATTACGTCGTTTGATAATGCTTTCTTAGCAGTTGATTTACCACCGATTGCTTGACCTCTGTCCATAGCATAGATGATTCCAGGGTTTTTCTCAGTGATATATTCATAACTTACTGGTTGTCCGTGACCGCTTGCTTTAATATCTTTATCTACTGGTGTAACACCTAATACATCAAAGATTAAGCTACCAAATCTAGCTCCTGGACCGTATGTAGATAATTCACCTTCGTTAACTAATAAGTACATTGCTTTGTCGTCTGATTTTTTAGCTTTATCTTTAGCAGATTTTACTTTTTTATCTAAATCAGCATTTAATTCTTTTGCTTTGCTTTCTTTGTCGAAGATTTTACCTAAGTTAGTTGTGTTTTCTTCTACTGATTCTAAGTAATTGCTATCATCTGCACCAACATATAAACGTGCTGCATCTGGTGCTGCTTTTTTCAATTCATCTTGTACTTCAGTTCCAGCTGTACGACCAGAGAATAAGATTAAGTCTGGTTGAATTTCTGCAACTTTATCGTAGTTTACTTCTTTAACTGAACCTGTGTTTACAATGTCGTCACCTTTGAATGCATCTAAGAATTTTGGTAATGATGCGCCACCTTCACCTTTAGGTACACCTTTAACTGCATCTTTAGCACCTAAAGCTTCAACTGTATCTAAAGCACCGTAGTCTAATACTACAACTTTTTTAGGATTAACAGGTACTTTAACTTTGTCTTCTATAGTTTTTGAATCACTGTCATCTTTCTTTTCACCACGAATTTGATATTTCGATTGGATTTCTACTGTTTTAGACTCACTCTTCGTATCACCTTTTGATGATTTTTCTTTACTACTTGAATTACTTCCACATGCTACAAGTACAACTGATAATACTGCAATTAAAATAAAACTGAAAACTTTTTTCATTATCAATGTCTCTCCTTCAAATATTATGATAAATTATGTGTCCAAAACCCTATTGCCCAACAAACTACGAACATCACTCCTTTCAATGTTGTATCAATTTTGCTACATAGCTAATGTTTTAATTTCTTCTTCTTCGATGTATTCATCATCAAAATAGACACAAATACGTTGACCATTAATTTCTTGAATTTTAATTTCTAAGTCATAAATGTCACGTAATACATCTTCACAAATAACATCGTTTTTAATACCAGCGATTTCAACTTTACCTTCTTTGATCGCGATAATTCTATCTGAATAGCATGAAGCAAAATTAATATCATGTATAACAATTACGATTGTCTTGTTCATTTCTTTCACAAGTCTTCTTAAGATTTTCATAATCTGTACAGAATGTTTCATATCTAGATTGTTTAATGGTTCATCTAATAGAATGTATTCTGTATCTTGAGCTATCGTCATCGCGATATAAGCTCTTTGTCTTTGACCGCCTGATAGTTCACTTAAGTATTTATCTTGAATTTCAGTGAGTCCTAAATAATCTAGCGCTTTATCAATCATAGCTTGATCTTCTTTTTTTAATTTACCTTTTGAATATGGAAATCTTCCGAAACTCACAAGTTGTCTTACTGAAATCTTAAGTTCTGTATGATTAGCTTGTTTTAAAATTGCTAGTTTCTTAGCAAGTTCATTACTTTTCATTGAAGCGATATCTTGATCGTCTATCGTAATTTTACCGTTATCTTTATCAATTAAGCGGCTGACCATAGCCAAGACCGTACTTTTACCTGCACCGTTTGGACCTATGAATGATGTGATTTTCCCTTTTTCAATTTCTATATCTACTTCATCAACAACTTTATGCTGATGATAAGCTTTTGTTAATCCTTCGACTTTAATCATGCTACATTACGCTCCTTTAAAATTAAGAATATAAAGTAAATGCCACCTATAAAGTTAATCATGATGCTAATTTCTGTATTACCTTCAAACACGTGCTCCACGACCCATTGACCTAAAAATAAGCTTATCCAACTGATGAGTATTGAAGCCGGTAATATGTATTTATGATCGAATTCTTTGATAAATTCATGTGCTAAATTCACGACTAGTAGACCTAAAAATGTAATGGGTCCAACAAGGGCTGTTGAAATTGTAACAAGTAGTGCAACCATAACCATCAACCATCTCGTCACATTTGTATAATTAACACCAAGGTTAATGGCTTGATCTCTTCCTAATGACAATACATCTAAGTAGTTCTTTATCTTAAAAGCAATGAATATCATAATTAATAAAACAATGCCTGATATCGTAAGTAAACCTTCATTTATTGCACTAAAGCTCGCGAACATTGCACTTTGTATTGATAAGAATTCTTCAGGATCTATCATCATTTCAATAAAACTAGAGAAACTAGAGAAGAATGTTCCAAAAACAATACCTAATAGTAATATGAAGAATACATTTTGATCTTTAGACCTAAACAATATTTGGAATAAGAATAAACTAAATAGAATCATACCTACCAATGTAATTAAAAAGTTAAGATGATTATTCAGTACGACTGTCGATGTGGAACCAAATAAAAATATTAAAGACGTTTTAATAAACATATAGACTGCATCTAAACCAATAATGGAAGGTGTTAAAATTCTATTATTCGTGATTGTTTGGAAAATAACCGTCGAAACTGCAATACTGCCACCTACTAATAACATTGCGATAACTTTTCTAACTCGTCCGGTTAATTGATACTCCAATATATTAGGATTAATGTTATAAAGTAAATAAAGTGCTGCAATTAATAGCGTTAACACAGATAAAAGGATTAATTTATGTATGGGGGTTAATTTATTGAGCATTTCTTGAACGTCCTTTCATCAGCAATACTATAAATATGAAACTACCAATCACACCTATTGTTAAACCAATTGTAATTTCATAAGGGAATATAATTAATCTTCCTATGACATCACAAATCATCACAAACAATGCACCAAATACTGCTGTATGTGGCAATGCATTTTTCAAATGATCTCCTCTGAATATTGAAACTAAGTTAGGAATAATTAATCCTAAGAATGGCATCATACCAACTGTTACAACAACAAGTGCTGTAATAATTGATGCAATGATAAGTCCAATATTGACAACTTTTTGATAATTAAGTCCTAAATTCACACTGAAATCTTTACCCATACCAGCAATCGTAAATTGATTCGCAAATATAAACGCTAAAATCAATAATGGAATACTAATATAGAGAATTTCATATCTACCGCTTGTAATAATTGAGAAATTACCTTGCATAAAATTACCAATACTTTGTACAGCATTTGTACGTAATGCAACAAAAGAAGAAAAACTCGACACAATGTTTCCGAGCATGATACCAACTAAAGGTATAAAAATAACATCTTTAAATTGAATTCTACGGAGAATTTGCATAAATAGCATTGTTCCAAATAAGCTTAATAATGTAGCAAATAATAATTTAAGTAGTATATTGGCTTCTGGAAACGCGATAAGAGAAATTAATATACCTAATCTCGCCCAATCCATTGTCCCTGCAGTTGTTGGAGAAACGAATTTATTTCTTGTTAACTGTTGCATAATCAGTCCACAAATAGCTAATGAACTCCCTGAAATAATAATACTGACTGTTCTCGGAATTCTACTCGACACTAAAATGTTCTTCTGTTCGTCAGTTAAATTTAATATATGTAAAGGTTTTACTTCTGAAACACCTATAAAAATAGAGAAGAACGTTGCAATTACTAATAATATGATTAAAACATCTAAACGCATTAAAAACTTTCCCATGTCACACCCTACTTCTCTTTAGTTGATAACGATTATCATTATCTCTATTGTAATGAAGAATATGACTAAATGCAATGCCATTTATAAAAAAGAGTGATGGAATTAAATTCCACCACTCTTTTATAATTATTTTATATTAATATCTTTGTTTGGCATTGTGTGTTGATCTCTAGCAGTAACATGACTTGTTACATTGTATTGACCCGCTTCTTTAAATTTATATTTTAAAGTGTATACACCATCTTTATTTTCTTTAACTTTCTTCATTTCTGAAGATTTTTTGTCCCCATCTTTAACGATTTCAAACATCACTTCATCTGCATCTTTTACTTTTTCATCACCAAGTGTCACTTTTGCTGAAACCTCTACTTCTTCACCACTTTTAGCTTCTTTAGGCACATCTAAAGCAACTTCCAAAGCTTGAGGTTTATCAGAAGACTTATGTTCTGAATGATGATGCTCATCCTCTTTCTTGTCATTTCCACATGCTGCTAGCACAGAAATGACCAATACAGTTAATACCCCTAGTAATATTCTTTTCATGAATATAACCCACCTTTCAATATATTATCTTCATTATAAACAATAAATATCACATAAATTCCAATAAATATTGAAAAATATGTTAACTTTTTATCCTCATAAAAAATAGCCTAGGACAAGGTACATGTCCTAGACTACTACTTAATTTTTTACTTTTCATCAAAGATGAAGTCTTCATCTTTAAGTGCTTCTACATTTAATGCTAGTACATAACCGTCACCTTTAACACTAAAGAAGTCATGGTTTTTAGTACTTGTATTTAATGCATTCTCAATAATTGGGTTGAACGCTTTTTCTTCATAATATGGTTCAAATCCTAAATTAGCTAATGCTTTATTCGCATTATATGTTACGTAGTTCATAACATCATTTGTTAATCCTATTTCATCATATAATGTTTTTGTATATTCGTATTCATTCTTATAAAGTAAATCAAGCATACGATACATTTCTCTATCTGCTTTAATTTGTTCGTCTTGTGACAATTCATTTTTTAAACTTTGTGCATCTAGACCAGTAAATACACCGTGAATAGATTCATCTAGTAAAATTTTACGGATGATTTCTCCTGAAGTTGTCATACGGCCTTGTCCTGCTAAATATAATGGATAGTAGAAACCTGAGTAGAATAAGAATGTTTCTAAGAACACACTTGATACTCTAGCCATGTATTGATCATAAATTGAAGCTTCTTTACCCCATAATTTATGATAATTACCTACGATCATTTCTGATTTATATTTCAAGTGTGGTTCTTCAACAACCCACTTATCTAATAATTCATTTGTTTCACTAGATGGTAATAATGTCGTGAATATATGTGAATAACTTTTCGCATGTATTTGTTCCATCATACCCATAAATGAATACACTGCTTTTTTACGTAAGTCTTTCGTATGCATCATGATTAGAGGCATGCCATCATCAGCTTGATGTGTATCTAATCCAGTAAGACCAGCTAATGCCTTTTTAAAAGCATTTTTTTCAGGTTCTGTTAATGTTTCCCAACTTGCTATATCTTTAGATACTTTAAATTCTGACTCAACCCACATTTGTGAGATGTTTTGACGCCAAAACATATTCGTCATATCTTCTTGTGTATTCCAGTTTACTGCCTTCATGTTAGATCTCCTATCTTAATTAAATTGATTAGATTGCGCAACTTGTACATTCTTCAACGCTTAATAATTTATTTCGTGTATAGTAAAGTGATTTTAAGCCTTTATGGTGAGCATATACGTATAATCTTGAAAGTTCACGTGTTGAAATCTCAGAATTTACATATAAAATTGTAGAAATACCTTGGTCTACATGCTCTTGAATCGTTGCAATTAAATCAATTAATTTCATTTGATCTGTATTAAATGCTGATTTGTAATACCACATTGTTTCAGGTGATAAGAATGGCATTGGGTAAAATGTTTCTGCATTACCATATGTTCTTCTTTCAATTTGGTCGACAATTGGCATAACAGAACTTGTCGCATTTTGTACATATGAAATACTTTGAGTTGGTGCAATAGCAAGTCTATATGCATGGTATAAACCATGTTCTTTAACAGCTTCTGCTAATGCTTTCCAATCTTCTGCAGTTGGAATATCGAAACCTTCAAATAATGCCGCAACATTATCGTATTCAGGTTTAATATCTTGTTGGATATATTTTTCAAAGTATTTACCTGAAGCGTAATCAGATTTGTCGAAATCTACATATGTTTCTTGTCTTTCTTTCGCAATTTCCATTGAACGTTCGATAGAATAGTAGTTCATCATCATGAAGAATACATTTGCGAAGTCTTTAGCTTGCTCTGATTCATAACCAATTTTGTTTTTAGCTAAGAAACCGTGTAAGTTCATAACACCTAAACCTACAGAATGTAGCTCATTGTTTGCTTTTCTTACACCTGGTGCATTTTTAATATCTGTATCATCAGATACAACTGTTAAAGCATCCATACCAATATGTACAGAATCACGGAATTTCTTTGATTCCATCACGTTTACAATATTTAATGAACCTAAGTTACAAGAAATATCACGTTTGATTTCATCTTCAGTTCCATAATCGTTAATAATTGACGTTTCTTGTAATTGGAATATTTCTGTACATAAGTTACTCATTTTGATTTGTCCGATATTAGAGTTAGGATGTACTTTATTCGCATTATCTTTAAACATCAAATAAGGATAACCTGATTGTAATTGCGTTTGAGCAATTGTATTTAACATATCACGTGCATCTTTAGCTTTTTTAATGATATTAGGATTTGCTACAAGTTCATCATAGTATTCATCTAGATTGATATCATCAAGTGTCACACCATATTCACGTTCAACAGTATGTGGTGCGAACATATAGAAATCTTTACCTTCTTTAGCTAAATCAAAGAATTTAGATGGAACGATTAAACCAGTAGAAATAGTAGATAATCTAATATCTTCATCTGCGTTCACTTTTTTAGTATCTAAGAATTCTAATACATCATAATGGAAGATGTTTAAGTATACTGCACCCGCACCAGGTCTTTGACCAAGTTGATCAGCATAACTAAAGCCACCTTCAAGTGATTTAGCAACTGGTAATACTCCTTTAGCGACACCTTTAATACCTTTAATAGCTTCACCACGTGCACGCAATTTAGATAAGTTGATTGCTACACCGCCACCAATTTTACTTAATTGTTTAGCTGTTGAATCAATAAAGTTAATTGAATTTAAGCTATCATCTACTTCTAATAGGAAACAACTTACTAACTCACCACGTCTAGCTCTACCAGCATTTAAGAATGTTGGTGTTGCAGGTTGAATACGTTGTTCAATCATACCTTCAACAAATTGTTTAGCTTGTTCAACATTACCTTTAGCTAAATATAGAGAAACAATAATAACGTGTTCTTTATATGTTTCAAGGTATTCTGATTTATCATTAGTCTTCAAAGCGTAATCTTTGAAGAACTTACTAGCTGACATGTAACTTGCAAATTGAAAAGGAATTGAATCTGCAAACTGGTTAATCTCTTTTAATGATGTCTCACTATATTCTTTAAATAAGTCATAATAAAAGTCTTGTTCAACTAAAAAGTGTAAACGTTCAATAGGATCATTGAATTGAATTGTTTTTTCTGCAATTTCTTCTAAATATACTTCTAATGCTTCTTGATCTTTTTCAATATCGAAAAAGCCGTCTTCTCTTCTCTTTGTTACCTTATTGTTTAATTCAATATGATTTTTCTTTTGTTTGTTTATCATTTTCATAGAGATTAACCACCTTTTCCTTAAATTCATCTGCTATAGCTTGGTTACCGTGTAACTCAAATTTCATCAATAAAGGGACATGATATTGATTCGCGATCTCTTCACTAGCTTTCGCGAAATTCTGTCCCCAATTTCTATTTCCACTACCTGCTACTGCTTTAAGATTATGATGATTCACTTTCAAAAAATCTTGTACAGTATCAGGTACTTGGCCAAATCCAATTGTACCTGTAACCATTATAAATGGTTCATTTATTTCATTTGTCTTGTTTGCCTCAGTGAGAGCCATTGTGTCAGACAATCCTGCTCTCTGTATGAACCGTCGTACATTACCAGTTAAAGAGTAATAAATTATCTTCATAAACTTTCACCTACCACATGTAAATGCTTATACAACTGTATAAATGAAATAAAAAATACAAAAAAATGAACACTTTATTCATTTTTATTTCAAATGCACAAAACACAAGATATAGTGTTACGTTTTATAAGCACATACTATATTATGTGATTCATTATAGCACTTTAAATGATTCATAACACTTATAATACCTTATATTTTTTAAAAAAATAGGGTTGACTTTCTTCTTGTTTCGACTAAGCGTTGCTATATCAACATTTGAAAATTGCTTTCATAAAAATTTATTTGTCGAAAACAATCAACGAACAAGTCATATACTTTTTAAAGTGAATTATGATAATATATGTTCATTGATAAAAAATAGAAGGTGTTTACATGAACTCCACAGTAAAAGGAATAATTGCAATACTCATTTCTTCGATTGGTTTTAGTTTAATGGCAGTATTCTTCAGATTATCTGGTGACTTACCAGTTTTTCAAAAATCACTTTTTAGAAACCTCATCGCAATGATTGTACCGATTTACTTTGTCATGAAGTATAGAGCACCATTTTTCGGTAAATTAGAAAATCAACCGTTACTCATTTTGCGCTCTACACTTGGACTTATTGGTGTATTACTCAATATTTATGCGATTGATCACATGGTTTTAAGTGATGCGGATATGTTAATGAAATTAAACCCATTCTGGACTATACTACTTTGCGCGATATTTTTAAATGAAAAAGCACGCAAATACCAAGTAATTGCAATGATTGTAGCGATTCTTGGTGCATTGTTTATAATTAAGCCTACATTTGATTCAGATATGATGCCAGCAGTTATCGGTTTATTATCTGGAATTTTTGCTGCAGGTGCTTATACTGCCCTACGACCTTTAGGACAACGTGAAAAATCATATACAACAGTATTTTACTTTTCATTCTTTTCTACGGTCGCATTAATTCCATTTGTCATCTTTACATTTGAACCTATGACACTTTCACAAGTCATCATATTATTGTTATCAGGTGTCTTTGCAACAGTTGGTCAATTCGGTATAACAATTGCCTATAGTTTCGCAGCAGCAAAAGATATTTCAATATTTGTATACGCATCTGTCATATTCAGTGCCATACTCGGTTTCATCTTATTTAAAGAAGTACCAGATTTACTCAGTTATTTAGGATACATTATTATATTCTTAGCAGGCTATTATATGTTCAAGAAAGCCCAAAGAAATCCTAAACCTAAAGAAGCAATTAATAAAGGAGAATCATAATGTCAGAGGGAAGAAACAAAGACGAATTAAAAGATATTACGTTATTAGGGAATCAAAACAATCAATATCATGATCAATACAAACCTGAAGTATTAGAAGTGTTCGACAATAAACATCAAGGTAGAGATTACTTTGTAAAATTCAATTGTCCAGAATTTACTTCTTTATGTCCTATCACAGGACAACCTGATTTTGCGACAATTTATATTTCTTATATACCAAACATTAAAATGGTAGAATCTAAATCATTAAAATTATACTTATTCAGCTTTAGAAACCATGGTGATTTTCACGAAGATTGTATGAACGTTATCATGAATGATTTAATAGAATTAATGGATCCCCATTATATAGAAGTTTTAGGTAAATTCACGCCACGTGGTGGTATTTCTATCGATCCTTATACAAACTATGGAAGACCAGATTCTAAATACGAAAAAATGGCAGAGTACCGTATGATGAACCACGATTTATATCCTGAAAATATCGACAACAGATAATAATTCAATATATAGCCGAGTCATATTCAACATGACTCGGTTTTTTATATGTATAAATTTCACATTTCAAAACATATTACTCACCAATTAAGAAAACGCTTACAATTTTAAAAATTTGTTCACATTTATCTTAAGCCTTGCCACTATTGACGCTATTATTTTTAATAGTCATTATTGTATGAATATTGTTAATCTTTACCTTGTGTTTATTTTGCGAAAGCATTACAATTTAACATGTGCTAATTTTAAGTACATCTAAAAATGAATACAGTTTATTATGAGGGGAAGTAAAAAATGGGTAACAAACATTATACTAAAGAGGAAATTATCCAAAGTACACCACGTACAGGTTTCTTTGGTCATCCTAAAGGCTTGGCTACATTATTCCTTACCGAATTCTGGGAAAGATTTAGTTATTATGGAATGAAGGCTATTCTTGCCTACTACATTTACTATTCAGTAGCAAAAGGCGGCTTTGGTATTGATCAAGGTTTAGCACTTCAAATCGTTTCTATCTACGGTGCACTTGTTTATATGAGTGGTGTTATTGGTGGATGGATTGCTGATAGAATTACTGGTACACGTCATGCATTATTCTACGGTGGAATACTCATCATGATTGGTCACATCTTATTATCACTACCAAATAATTTTACATTGCTATTAATTGCGCTATTGTTCTTAATTATTGGTACAGGATTATTGAAACCAAACATTTCTTCTACAGTAGGTTTATTATATGAAAAGAATGACCCAAGAATGGATTCAGCATTTACTATTTTCTACATGTCAATCAACTTAGGTGCTTTAATTTCACCATTATTAATCGGTTGGTTACAAGTAAACGTAGGCTTCCATGCTGGTTTTGCAGTAGCAGCAGTTGGTATGTTCATCGGTTTAATCATTTATTTCATCACAAACAAGAAATATTTAGGTTTAGCAGGTATCGAAGTACCCGATCCATTATCATCTTCTGAAAAGAAAAAAATGGTCAAAATTGTTGGTATCACTGTCGTAATTATCGCAATTATTTGTTTCATCCTAAGTCTATTCGGACAATTAACATTGCCTAATTTCGCAAACTTTATTTCAATACTTGGTGTTGCTCTACCAATTTACTATTTCGTAAAAATTTCATTAAGTAAAAAGACTGAAGATTATGAACGTACACGTGTATATGCATATATACCATTATTCATTGCAGCAGTAGCATTCTGGATGATTCAAGAGCAAGGTTCTACAGTATTAGCACAATTCGCAGATACTAAGACACAATTAAGCATGGCTAAATTAACAGGTGGCGCAATTGATTTTAATATACCAGCAGCTTGGTTCCAATCACTTAACCCATTCTTCATTATTATTTTAGCACCAGTGTTCTCAGTATTATGGGTTAAATTAGGTAAATTCAACCCACCTACTGTTTATAAATTTGCTATAGGTGTATTCTTAGCAGGACTTTCATATATTATTATGGTCGTTCCATTATCAGACACATCAACATTAATTAACCCAGTTTGGTTATTTGCAAGTTTCTTATTAGTAACATTAGGTGAACTTTGTATATCACCAATCGCATTATCAACAACGACTAAATTAGCACCAAAAGCATTCACAGCTCAAATGATGAGTGTTTGGTTCTTATCAAACGCTATGGCTCAAGGTTTGAATGCTCAAATGGTAAAAATTTATACAAGTATTAGTTCAAATGATTATTTCTTATACTCAGGTATATTCGCAATCATCATTTCAATCATCTTACTTGTAGCAAGTCCAAAAATTAAAACATTAATGGCAGGCGTAAAATAAGATCTAGCCATTTACGAGGTAAGGACAACAAAAGTTGTCCTTGCCTTTTTTAGTATTAAGAAAGTTTTGATTAGTGGGAGTTAGGTGGGAATTAGAACGCTCTAACTTCCATTATTTCGAATTCTGGTAGTTAGAATGCGCTAACTTCCATTATTTCGAATTCTGGTAATTAGAGTGCGCTAACTTCCATTATTCTGAATTCTTGTAATTAGAACGCTCTAACTTCCATTATTTCGAGTTCTGGTAATTAGAATGCTCTAACTTCCATTTTTCTGAATTGTGGTAATTAGAATTCTCTGACTTCCATTTTTCTGAATTGTGGTAGTTAGAACGCTATCTCTTACGGACATTTCTCGGAATTCTGTCCCTAACGATACCACCAAGATCCCACACATAAATCCTCCCCCTCCCTAAACCTATTAAACAATTAACTAATATGTGTAAAAATACTTATTATTGATATATTAATTATTTTAGAATATTCACAATATTAGAACTTATTAAAATTTTATTGAATTTACTAACATATAGGGTTAAAATGTTCTTTAAACTTACCCGACAATCGGGGGAAGTTTAGAAAGGAAGCGATTTTTTATGGGCAAAATGACGCGAGAGGAAATGGTTGAAACTGTCCCTCAACATGGATTTTTTGGACATCCTCGCGGCTTAGGTATATTGTTCTTTGTAGAATTCTGGGAACGTTTTAGTTATTATGGAATGCGTGCAATTTTACTGTATTATTTATACTTTACTGTCAGCCAAGGCGGACTAGGTTTAGATAAAATTACAGCTCAACAAATTATGGCCATGTATGGTTCATTAATATTTATGACAGGTATATTAGGTGGTTGGGTAGCTGATAGATTACTCGGCTCTCGTAGATCATTAATGTACGGTGCAGTACTTATTATGCTAGGTCACTTAGTGTTATCTTTACCATTTGGTTTAGGTGCATTTCTTATTTCTATGATATTAATCATTGTAGGTTCGGGACTTATGAAACCTAACATTTCAAATGTTGTGGGTGGTTTATATCATAAGAATGATAATAGATTAGATGCAGGTTTTGTTATCTTTTATATGTCAGTTAATATGGGTGCTTTATTATCACCACTTATTATCGACAAAGTACGTGTAAGCGTTGGTTTCCACCAAGGATTCTCAATCGCAGCTTTCGGTATGCTTTTAGCTTTAGTAGCATACATTCTATTCCAAAAAAGAAGTCTTGGGGAAGTTGAAAATCATCCTTCTAACCCACTCAATCATAAAGAAAAAGTTAAATACGCTAAAATGTTTACATATAGTGCAATCGGTATTGTTATTCTTTTAGCTATTTTATATTTAACAGGTCATCTTACATTTAATTCAATCAGTTTAATTGTTTTAATTATCGGTATCGTTATACCATTTGTTTACTGGACAATTATGTATAGAAGCCCTGATATAGATCAAACAGAAAAATCAAGATTACTTGCGTATGTACCATTGTTCTTAGCTTCTGTTTTATTCTGGAGCATTCAAGAACAAGGATCAAACGTACTTGGTGTATTCGCGCAAGAACATACACAATTAGATTTAAATGCATATGGTATTAATTTCGTGATACCAGCAGGTTGGTTCCAATCTATTAACCCAATCTTCATCGTTCTATTTGCACCAGTTATTTCATTCTTGTGGCAAAAATTAGGTAAATACAATCCTTCTACTCCACTTAAATTTGTAATTGGTTTAGCATTCGCTGGTATTTCATTTATTGCTATGATGATTGCAATGATGATGCAACAAGCAGAACTGATGAATCCAATTTGGTTAGTACTCAGCTTCTTCCTTTGTGTTATAGGTGAATTATGTTTATCACCTACTGGATCAAGTGTTTCAGTTAAACTTGCACCAAAAGCCTTTTCAGCACAAATGCTTAGTCTTTGGTTCTTAACGAACGCAACAGCACAAGGTATTAACGGACAATTAGTTAAATTGATTGAGCCATTAGGTCAACAGAACTACTTTGGTTTAATCGGCGCAATCGCTATTGTCGTTTCGCTTATTGTATTATCAATGACACCAAAAATTAAAAAACTTATGCAAGGCATACATTAAAAAGGAGCAGGACAGAAATCTAATTTGTAAAAAAAGATTTCGTAGTCCCGCCCCGGCAAGGATGACTAGAGTTGGAAAAGCTTGGTACAAGCGCATTTCAATTCAGTCATCTACTGCCAAGATACTAAAAAAGACTGAGACATTACATTATGTCCCAGTCTTTTACTTTATTTATATGATTCTGATAAAGATTCTTGTTGTTTATTATATTCCCCGTTTTCACCTAAGAAATATGCTTCTACTTCTTTCCAGTTTTGAACTTTTGGCCATTTATCAATATCAATATTATGATCTGCTGCATACATAATTGAATGATTATTGAAGCTTTCAAGTTGTTTAGGATTATCATCAATTAAATAATCTGTGTTGACGATACCTTTATCTCCACAAAATACAAAGTGTTGAGGGTCTAAGAATGGCATATATTCTCTTAGCCAAGCATATTTATCAGCAAATGATGTTGGTACGTCCATTGCTGCTGTAACAATATAAACGTCATAGTATTCATTTAACTTCTGTACAACTTCTACAGCGTCTGGAAATACTTCTAAGTCTCTAAAAAATCCATCTTCTCTTAAAATACTTGTCAAAATACCTTGATGTTCAGGCATCATATTACGGATTTTTGTACCTTTAAGTTCTTCCATAGTAACATTAGAAGAAGTTTCTTCATTGTAACGTCTTAAAAGTTTTTTTATTGTGTCAGCTAGCACTTCATCCATATCGATACCAATTGTTTGCTTCGTCATTATACCTTCTCCTTTATATATCAATGTCTACTAGTATACCAAAGAACGTATTGCCTTTCCTTTATTACGAACTGTGTGTTTTAAAGAATTCTTCTAATACTTGTATCATCTTATCGTTATGTTCACTAAAGCCCATCGTAATACGCACACCATTTGGGAATGGTCTTGTAATAAAGCCTTCTTTTATTAAATAATCATATAATACTTGAGGTTCGTCTGTATTAACGTATATAAAGTTCGTTTGGCTATCGTAAATATGTTCTTTAAAAGGTGCATTTAAGAATTTTTCAATTTCATGACGATTCTTTGTTGTAATGTCTTTTAAGTAAGCTTGATCTTTAATCGCGGCATCTGCTGCAACAGCTGAAAGTGACGTTACATTGAATGGTAATCTGACAATATCTAATTGGTCTAATAATGATTCATTCGCGATTGCATAGCCAATACGTTGTGCTGCTAATCCATACGCTTTAGAAAGTGTACGTAAGACAACGACTTGATTATATTTTGAAAGCAATTCTAAGCTATTTGGCATGTCTTTAGCAACAGCAAATTCAATATATGCTTCATCGATTAAAACGATAATATCATCTGGTACTTTTTGAATAAATGCTTCTATAGCATCATGAGGTAAATATGTGCCTGTTGGGTTATTCGGATTACAAATCCAAATCAGTTTCGTTTTATCTGTAATTTGTTCATACATTGCATCTAAATCAAAATATCCATCTTTAATCGGTGTTGTTTTAACTTGGGCACTTTCAATAATAGCATGATGTCTATACTGTCCAAATGTCATGTCACTCGTTAAAATTTCATCATCTTTTTCAAGAACTGCTCTTGAAATAATCATAATCACTTCATCTAAACCTGAACCAAAGAATATTTGTTCTTTCTTCACATTGAGAAATGTACTTAATGTTTCTTTCACTTCAAATTGTTTTACTTCTGGATAGTAAAATAATTCATCTAAATTAGCTTTGATTGCTTCTTTAACATTTGGTGAAGGACCATATAAATTCTCATTTGAAGCAAGTTTGACCATGTCTCCATCTATGCCGTACTTTTCTTTTAATTGTCTCGGAGATAACCCCGGTTGGTATGCTTGTAATTCACTTAATTGTTGCTTCATTTTTAGACCTCCAAGTTGAAATATAAAAACGGTAAACCGAAATTTACCGTTTGTTAATTTATTAGTATTATAGACCTAATCATTTTCATAAATCAATGGTATTTAATCAATCAAGTCATTCTTCTGTAAATATTCTTTCGCGACTTGATAAGCATCTTCATCCTTGATCGTAACTCTATAATTCATTTCTTGCATTTCTTCATCAGATATTTTGCCTTTTAATTTATTCATAGCTTTCACCACATCTGGATGCTCTTTAATTGTTTCTTTTTTCATAAGTGGTGCACCTTGGTATGGTGGGAATAATTTTTTGTCGTCTTCTAAGACAACCATGCCATATTCTTTAAGCTCAGCATCTGTTGAATATGCATCAATTAAATCAATATCATTACTTTCAAGCGCTTGATATCTTAATTTAGGTTCCATTGTTTTAACATCTTTAAAGTTTAAATCATATTTCTTTTGAATACCTTTGTAACCATCTTCGCGGTCATTAAACTCTAAAGTGAAACCAGGTCGAATTTCATCTTCAACCTTACTTAAATCTGAAATAGTTTTAATATTATGTTTTTCAGCATATTCTTTTTTAACTGCTAAAGCATACGTATTATTATATTTCATCGGTTCAAGCAATTGCATATCAAACTTTTTATCAAGACTATTATTAGCTTGATTATATACTTCTTGCTCTGTTGTTGATTTCGGTGTTTCTTTTGTTAATTCACCAAGAACTGTACCTGTAAACTCTAAATATCCATCTATTTCGTCAGACTTTAATGCATTAAATAGGAAAGAAGTCTTACCCATACCTGCTTTAACTTCAACAGTGTTGTCAGTTTCTTCTTCAATTAAAATCTTATACATATTTGTGATAACTTCTGGTTCAGATCCTAGTTTACCTGCTAAAGTAATTTTATCACCTTTTTGAGCAAATAAAGGTATCGTCACAGATAATAAGAATATAACTAATATTGTTCCAAGAATAATTAAAGATTTTTTGTATGAAATTCTTTCTAAAATTCTTAAAAATACATCAAAGAAAATCGCTAAAATAGCTGCAGGAATCGCACCTAGTAATATAAGAGATGTATTATTTCGATCAATACCTAATAATATTAAATCCCCTAGACCACCAGCACCAATTAAAGCTGCTAATGTTGCTGTACCAATAATTAATACCATAGCTGTTCGAATACCAGCCATCATAACTGGCATTGCAAGTGGTAACTCAACTTTAGACAATCTTCTACCAGTCTTCATACCTATACCACGTGCCGCTTCAATTAACGAAGGGTCTACTTCTTTAATACCGGTATATGTATTCCTTAATATCGGTAATAACGCGTATATAACAAGTGCAATAATTGCCGGTATACGTCCTATACCAAATAGCGGAATCATTAAACCTAGTAAAGCAAGAGATGGTATTGTTTGTAAAACAGCTGCGATGTTAATAATAACTTCGGCTAGCTTTTTAGTCTTTGTCAGTAATATACCTAACGGAACTGCGATGACGACTGCGATTAAAAGTGCAATAAATGATAATTGAATATGTTCAATTAACGTTTCTAAAAGTTGCCCTTTACGGCTTGAAAGTGTTTCGATTAATGTATTCATGAAGAAACACCTCTATTCTTTTCAGCTAAATAACTAAACACATATTGTCTTGTCACAATATGGCTAGGTGCTGTATTTTCTGAATCCATCACAATCGCTTCGTGTTCTGCCAATAATCCATATATGTCATCAATTGTTTGATCTGGTGACACTTTAGGATATTGATCAATAGATTGTGTATTTACGTCTGAAATTGGTTGCGCAATATCACCGAGCTTCACTTGCTTCAATACATGCGCATCCACATTACCAATAAATGATTTTACGAAATCATTTTTAGGGCGATGAATAAAGTCTTCTGTCGTTCCAATTTGCTCCACATGTCCTTGATTCAATAAACAAATACGGTCTCCCATTTTCATCGCTTCTTCAATATCATGCGTTACAAAGACGATTGTTTTTTTAATTTGCGATTGAAGTTCAAGTAAATCATCTTGTAGATTCTTTCTACTAATTGGATCTAGTGCACTAAATGGTTCATCCATTAAGACAACTGGCGGATCGGAAGCAAGTGCTCGAATAACGCCAATACGTTGTTGTTGTCCACCAGATAACTCACTTGGATATCTATCTCGATATGTTTCAGGATCTAAACCAACCATAGTGAGCAATTCATCGACTCTATTAGCAATATCTTTCTTTTTCCATTTCTTCATTTCTGGTACTTGCGCGATATTTTCTTTAATCGTCATATGCGGGAATAGTGCAATTTGTTGGAGTACATATCCAATATCCCATCGCATCTCCGCAACATCATAATCACTTATTGGTTTATCGTTAAAATATATAAACCCTTCTGATAAAGGTATTAGCCTGTTAATCATTTTAAGTGTTGTAGTCTTTCCACACCCAGAAGGTCCTATAAGTACAAAGAATTCACCTTCATTAATATTAAAACTTACATTGTCTACTGCTTTCTTATCCCCGTATATCTTTGAAACAGCTTCAAACTTAATCATTAATAGACACCACATTCCTCTTTTTTATCAGTGCTAGAATTTCTTCTATATTATTTACCCTAATTTCACAATAAAATGCCTATTCTTCTTAAATGGGTTGTTTATAATTTTTAATGGTTTCAATAAATATCGGACAATAGTGTTTCAATTTATAACTACCAATACCGTCTATTAAAATCATTTCTTTTTTAGATTCAGGTAATCGTTTAGCAAATTGCTCTAAAATTTGGTCAGAGAATATAGAAAGTGGTGAAACTTCTAATTCTTTACTTAAATCTTTTCTAACTTCTATTAATCGATCAAATAAAGATCTATCAACATCTGTAATTGTTTGGATATCAACGATTTCTTTCGGCTTAGATTTAAATGGTGTAGTCATAATTTCAACTTTTCCACGCAATACATCCATTGCATCTTGGTCAACACTTAATATTTCTTTATGTTCATTTAAATAGCCTTTATAACGCAATTCATCTAGTAAATGATGACATTCATTCGTCGTATAATCTTTTAAAATGCCATAAGTACTGAGTTCATCATATCCTAAAGATGTTATTTGAGGTGTTTGTTCACCTCTTAATACTTGAATAATCATATTACGTTTTTCTTTTTGTTTTAACCTTGCGATACAACTTAATATTTTTTGTGCTTCAGTTGTCATGTTATAGGATTTTTCTGATTGTAAACAACTAGAGCATCTGCCACACTCTTCTAATTTTTCATCAGGATTAAAGTAATGAATCATCATCGCTTCTAAACATTTAGTCGTCTTCGTATATTGAATCATTTGTCGAAGCTTTTCGCCTTGCTTTTCTTTGTATTCATCATCTGCAGAACTTGAAGAAATGAAGAATTTTTGAAGGTCTATATCACGGTCTGAGAATAATAAGATACATTCACTGTCTAACTGATCACGACCAGCACGACCAGCCTCTTGATAATATGATTCGATATCTTGAGGCATATTATAATGAATCACGAATCTAACATTTGATTTATCAATCCCCATACCAAAAGCATTTGTTGCGATTGCTAATTTGATATCATCTTCAATAAATTTACGTTGTGCACGTTCTCTTTCATCTTTTGGTAAGCCAGCATGATACATCACATTCTTAATTTCTAAATCATCAAATGTTTCACTTAATTGTTCAACTTGTTTTCTAGTAGAACAATAAATAATACCTGATTGATGAATATTTTTCTTCACATAATCTTTAACAAAATTAAGTCTCTGATATGTATTGTTCACTTTAAACGTTAAATTCTCACGTTTAATAGACGTTTCAACAATATCACTTTCAGCAATACCTAATTTTTGAGAAATATCTTCTTGTACTTCTTTAGTAGCTGTTGCTGTTAATGCCACCAATCTAAAATGATGAGGCAAGCTCATAACATGTGTAATCACTTCTTGATAACTTGGTCTAAAATCATGTCCCCACTTCGAAATACAATGTGCTTCATCAAATGCGATAAGCTGTACATTACATTTGTTCAACATTTGTATAAACTGTGGTTGATTAAATCTTTCAGGTGCAATATATAGAAATTTCAACTGTCCTGAGACAAGTTCATTCTCTACTCTTTTTTTCTCTTTAGCTGTTAAAGTACTGTTTAAAAATTCAGCTTTGATACCCATCGATCTCAAGCTATCAACTTGGTCTTTCATTAATGAAATCAATGGACTAATTACAATCGTTAATCCATCTAAATATAGACCTGGTACTTGATAACAAATCGATTTACCGCCACCTGTTGGCATAACACCTAAAGTGGGACGATGATCAATAACTTTATCAATAATTTCTTTCTGTCCATCTCTAAATTGTTGATATCCGAAATACTCTTTTAAAATATTTTGCATCTATATATACACCTCTATACGCTTATAATCTGTCTGATAAGGATGACCAACGCATATAATCTTCTTCATATTGCGTTTCAATTGATGTCTTTTCATTTGCGAGTTCATTTAATTTTTCATAATTTGTAGCATGTTCAACCATTTCTTGGTCAATTTCTTCTAATCTTGTTTCTATATATTCGATATTTTTCTCGAGTTGTTCTAGTTCACGCTTTTCTTTGAACGATAATCTTGCTGAAGTCTTAGGTTTCGTTTCTGTTTTTTGAACTTCTTTATGTTGCTGTGTTGCTTTTTTCTCAAGCTCTCTTTTATATTCTAAATAGTCTTCAAATGTACCTAGCATAGGTTCGATTTGTTGATCATGTATATACCAATATTTATTGGCCACTTTATTTAAGAAATATCTATCATGACTTACCGTTATAACCGTTCCACCAAACTCATTAATATAAGCTTCTAATATTGTTAAAGTTTCAGTGTCTAAATCATTTGTAGGCTCATCAAGAATTAATACATTCGGTTCGTGAACTAATAATTTTAATAAATATAAACGTTTTTGTTCTCCACCTGATAATTTATTAATTTGCGTGCCATGCGTTTGACTTGGGAAAAGAAATCTTTCTAACAGCTGCGTAACAGATACAACTGTGCCATCTTTTTCTTTAGCAACTTCACTTTCTTCTCTTAAATAATCAATCATTCTCTTATCTGAAGTTAAACTTTCATCTTGCTGTTTAAAATAAGCAATTTTTACAGTTTGACCAGTAATGAGATTACCTTCAAAAGTTTGATCTAACCCACTAATAATATTGAGTAATGTTGTTTTACCTGCACCGTTTTCTCCAACAATACCAATTCTATCGCCTTTTTGAATAATCGTTGTAAAGTGTTCAAATAACTTTCTATCTCCAACAGATTTAGAAATATCGTCTAACTCAAATACTTGTTTACCAAGGCGAGAATGCGCTAAATTCAAACTTGCTTCACCTTGTGTTTTTCTATTTGATAAATCTTCTTCTAACGTATTAAACCTTTGGATTCTTGCTTGTTGTTTCGTTGATCTAGCTTTAGCACCTTGTCTCATCCAATTCAATTCTTGTTTATACAGCGCTTTCTTTTTAACATGTTGTTGTGCTTCAATTTCTTCTTTTTCAGCTCTTGCTTCAATATACGCTTCATAATTACCTGGATAACTTGTGAGTTTACCATTTGAAAGTTCAACAATTCTTGTAGAAACTTGATTTAAGAAATGACGATCATGTGTAACAAACATGATTGTGTGGGGGTATTGTTTAATATAGTTAACGAGCCATTCAATTCCTTCAATGTCCAAATGGTTTGTCGGTTCATCTAATAATAATAAATCTGGTTTACGTATTAATTCTTTTGCTAATGCAACTCTTTTTTTCTGTCCACCACTTAATGTAGCTATTTTTTTAAGATAGTCATTTATACCTAGTTTTGATAGAATAGTTTTAACGTCTGCACTGTAATCCCATGCATTTAATCGATCCATATCAGATTGATATTTCATCATAAGATCTAAATCCTTAGATTCACCCGTCTGTTGATATTGATTTAAAGCATTTTCATATTTAGAAATCACTTTCGTCATTTCAGTTTCGTTATTTAATACTTCATCGATTACAGTTAAAGATTCATCAAGTTCAGGCTTTTGGCTTGCATATGCAATTTGGTATTGGTTAGGATAAGATGTCTTCGCATCATAATCATCATCAATATTTGCAATAACTTTAAGCAAAGTACTTTTCCCTGTTCCATTGATTCCAACTAAACCAATGCGTTCTTTGTAAGAAATGGATAAATCTAAATCATCAAAAATAATTTTGTCACCATATTGCTTATTAAGTTTTTCAATTTTATATGCTTCCATGAATTAACATCCTTTAGTATTCTCAGTTTTCAATTAATATATTATACACTTTTTTTCACACAAAAGATATGAAGGAGCAAAAACTATGCAACAGATTTTTACAGAACTACCACCATACTTGCAAGCATTATTCGCAGGTATCATCACATGGTTGCTAACAGCATTCGGTGCATCGTTCGTTTACTTGTTCAAAAATATAGACACAAAAGTTATCAATACAATGCAAGGATTCGCTGCAGGCGTCATGATTGCAGCTAGTTTTTGGTCTTTATTACAACCTTCTATAGAACAAAGTTCACATTTAGCAATGCCTTGGTTACCAGCAGCAATCGGCTTTCTTTTAGGCGGATTGTTTATTAGACTATTAGACTTTGTCATACCACACGCACACCAAAACGCAGTTGATAAAAGTCAGCGAGTAGAAGGACCAGATACTAAATTAGGCAAAAACACTTTGCTATTTTTAGCAATCACATTGCATAACATTCCTGAAGGTATGGCTATCGGTGTTGCTTTCGGTGGTGTAGCAACTGGAAATGAAGGCGCAACATTATTAGGCGCACTCGGCTTAGCAATCGGTATCGGTATACAAAACATTCCTGAAGGCGCAGCACTCTCGATGCCAATCCGTGCATCAGGTTTATCAAGATGGAAGTCATTTAACTATGGTCAAGCTTCAGCTTTAGTTGAACCTGTATTCGCAATGTTAGGCGCATTACTAGTTGTCATCGCGACACCAGTTTTACCATATGCATTAGCATTCGCAGCCGGCGCAATGATATTTGTCGTTGTAGAAGAACTCATCCCCGAATCACAGTCAGGTAACAACACTGACTTAGCAACATTAGGATTAATGGGTGGCTTCACAATAATGATGATACTAGACGTTGCTTTAGGTTAGATAGAATAGAAATCCCAATCGTGAGGACGATTGGGATTTTTTTCATTGTTTAATGTGTTGGTGAGTGGGGGTTGAGGGAGATGTGGGAGATGTGGGGGTTGGGGATGGTAATGATATTGGGGATTTTGGGGATGTCGATGTTTTTGGGAATGTCGTGGCTTAAGTTGGAGTTAAGCTATGACTTGGACGTTCTCTTGGCTTTATTAGGAAGTTAAGCTACGACTTGCGCTATCTCTTGGCTTTATGCAGGACTTAAGCTATGACTTGGACCATCTCTTAGCTTTATTAGAAAGTTAAGCTATGACTTGAGCGATTTCTTGGCTTTATTTAGAAGTTAAGCTACGACTTGCGCTATCTCTTGGCTTAAGTTAGGAGTTAAGCTACGACTTGCGCTACCTCTTGGCTTAAGTTGGAGTTAAGCCATGACTTGGATATTTTTTAATTAATCAAAAGTGTTCATTCTTAAATAATTATATAATTTTTGAAAAGATGTGAGTTTACTACAACTTTAACTCACATCTTTACCCTATATCTTGCATCACCCACATCATCTTCTATCTCATAATCCATATTAAAAAGTACTTTTCCTAGTCACACCCCACAACCCCCATTCCCAACAAAAAAAGTACCACAAAATCTCATGATTTTGTGGTACTCATCGACTCATAATTATTTTTCTTGATAGCCGTTACCGGATTTGTATTCATAGTTTGATGGCTTAACTTTCTTGAAGTCAGGGTTATCATAGAATCTGAATAAGTCTCCGTGTAATAACTGGTCTGATAATTCGAGTCCTTTTTCGACGTTATTTTTATTTTCTTCTAAATCTTTAGGTTTCGTCTTCATAGGTTTATTAGTCTTATTGTCGTACACAGTGCTACCGATTGATTTATATTCTGGCGTTATAAAGTCACCATTTCTAAATGCAACTGTTTGATCGTGTCCTTTAGCTAATAAGTCTGTACCAAACATAATGTAGTTGTTTGATTTAATACCTAATACGTCTAATAATGTAGGCATTACATCAGTTTGGCCACCGTATGTTTCATCGACACCACCTTTAAGACCTGGTACTTTCATAAAGAATGGTGTTCTGTTTAAGTCCATGAATTTAGCTGGTGTGATTTCATCTTCACCAAGTAAATTAGCCATTGCTTTATTATGGTTTTCAGAAATACCATAGTGGTCTCCGTAAATGATGATTACTGAATCATCATATAAACCTTCTTTTTTAAGTTCTGTCATGAATTTTTCTAATGATTCATCTAGATAACGAGCTGTTTGAATGTATCCATCTAGTGTTGCACTACCTGTATCTGGTTTCTCTATCGTTGCGTCTTCTTTACTCAATGTGAATGGGTAATGGTTAGTCAACGTAATTAAATGAGAATAGAATGGTTCTTTTTGTTCTTTTAGATGTGCAATGGATTCATCAAAGAATACTTCATCTTTTAAGCCTAAGTTCTCAAGATTTTTTTGTTGCATATCATAATAAGTTGCATCATAGAACTTATCTACACCAAAATGTTTGTACACTTGATCTCTGTTCCAGAATGTTTTGTAATCACCATGCATAACCGATGTTTCATAGCCGCCTTGTTGATTTAAAATTGCTGGTAGTGATTGATAAGTGTTGTCACCTTTTAATGAGAATGCTGAACCTTGTGGTAAACCGAAAATACTATTATCCATCGTTAATTCTGAATCGGCTGTTTTACCTTGTCCCGTTTGATGGAAGAAGTTTGGATAGTATTTGTAACCTTTATCACCTTTTGCTAAAGAGTTTAAATAAGGTGTTACTTCTTCACCATTAACTTTGAAGTTAATTAAGAAAGATTGGAAACTTTCTAAGTGAATTTTAATAACGTTCTTGTCTTTAGCGATACCGAATGTTTCTTTGTTAGGTTCTTGATACTTCTGTTTTGTATAATTTTTAACTTGTGTTAAATCATCTTCACTTGCTAATGCTTTTTGTGAATTATTTTGAATCGTTTTAACCCCGTCATAAACTGTAAAGTTATAAGGTCCTAAATATTTAACTAAATATTTATGGTCAAATGTACGTGTTAATAATTCTGGTCTGTCTGACTCAGCAAATGCTAAGTTTAAGAAAAATAGTGCTACAGCTACACCCATAACAACTGGGACAAATTTCTTAGGAAATGCTTTAACTGATAAATTATTTCTCTTAAAGATCAACACAAATAAGAAAATAATCGTATCTGTGAAATATATAAAATCGTACCAAGAGAATGAACTATATACTGCACCAGACATTGATTCTACGTTACTTACTTGATTCAAAGTACTAAATGTTAAGAAATCTGAAAAGAATCTAAAGTACACGACGTTCGCATATAGTAAGAACGATAATACAAATCCAGCGATAAAAATAAACCAGAACGACTTTCTTCCCTTAAAGAATAAGAATACACTCAATATTAGCGCAATCAAGCTGTATGGGTTCATTAATAAAATTAAATTCTGTACGAGTCCCTTAACCCCGAGTGACAAATCTACATAATAGGCAAAATAAGTCTTTAGTGAAATTGCTAAAATCGTTAGCAAGAAGAAAGTAAAGACGCCTATCTTCCTATTTTTAGTTTTCATACCGTTCCTCCGTATCTCAACTCATATCAATTTTCATTATTATTTCATTACATATTATTGAAGGTTGTAATATTCTTGTAATATTTAATGTACAGTATTATAATTTATACTATTTTACAATAAATTTCAACTAAAAACCTAAAATACAAATAAGAAATGTGTAAAAAGTGCACACAATAGACACAATTCACACATGGAAATTACTTGTTTAATTCTTCATTTAATTTATATCTGATGCCGTTTTTTATTTGCTTAACGAATTGAGCATGCTTTCTCATATTGCGTTCCGCTTCTTGTATTGTTAATTTCTTAAAGATGAGTTTTGAACCTTGCTTTTTTTGTGCTAATTTATCGATATGATAAGAAGCAATTGTTCCAATTTGAGGATAGCTCGATAATGATTGATGATCATTCAACATTACGACCGGTTGGTTCCCTTCATTTAATAGAACTGTTCCTTTTTTAACACTTAAAAATGACTGATCGACAATTCTACGATTAATAACGGAGTTCCCTTCTAATGTTAATCCTGTTCGATTAAAGCGATTAGATACTTTATAAACTTGACTCTCTAGATGCTTGATTTCCGCTTCATTAAAGTGCGTCATACCTTCTCCCGATATAACATGGAATATATCTGTTAAATAATTTAACGCTAATGTATATTGATCAACACCCCATGAAGCTGTTTTGCTATCTTCTAGGTTTTCAAATAGCTTTTTTTGTAATGGTGTGTAGTTACGGCACATTTCAATTTCATCGCCTGCTTGTAAAGTACGACCGTGGCAGCCACCCATTTCTAAACGGATACTTGTAGATTTTGAACCTAACCATTCTTCAGCAACAATACCACCTGCAATTGCTAAATAACCTCTCGTACCTTTAGATGCTTCACCAAACTTTAATACTTCACCTTTGTCCATTAAATGAATTTTATATGGAGCTATTTTCTTACCATCTACAAATGCTGGGAAGTTAGCTCCCGTAAATGCGATTAAAGTTGGTTCTGTAAATTGGATAGACGGCAACTTAATCGTCATTTCAATTAAAGCTTCGCCTTCTTCATTACCTACAAGCATATTAGCGAGTCTATGGTTTAATTGATCGATTGAGCCATTTTTAACAATGCCAATATGTTGTTGTTTTTGCCTTCCTAAATCTTGAATCGAAGAGTATAGTCCAGCTTCTCGAATAATTAATGACATGGCTTATACCCTCCATCCTTGCTTTGTAGTTGATCTACAATATTTAAGATGACATCATCACCAAAATTAAGCTTACAAATATTATTTTGTCTATCGTATATTTCAACATTCGTCCAACCAATGACTGGCCATTCACCACTTGTATCAGTTGTCGTAATAAATAATTTATCTCTTTCGATACACAATGATCCTTTAGGGATAAATTGTTTGAACTGTGCATTACCTGAATGCAATCGATGACTTAAACCAGATAAATAAGGACATCCTGGAGTATGACCAATCATTGAAACAAAATACGTTCTAGATTCTAACACTTGTCTTTGTTCTTCTTCAGACAAGTCCGTTAACGTATCGAAATCTGGACCATATTCGCCACCTACAACGACATCTATCATAATCGATTCCTTTGTAACTTCTCTATCATTAATGTCTTGCTTTTTCTGATAAATAATACGTTCTACAAATTCAGTCATATATTTAAATGGCTCATTGATATTATGATTCATCATCATGCTATAAGGATGATACACAACCATTAAACTATTTTCACTAGGTATAACCTCATCTATAAAAGGCATATCTTGACTTAATATTTCTAATCTAAATTCATTAATTTCATGCGTTAGCTGTCTCGAAGGTTCACGATCGCTCATTACAGTTAATGCAGAATCGCCCTTAGGATATATGCGCATTTAAGACACCTCATTCTATTCTGCTATATATAAAGCATCATTATTTACGATAAAATACATCTGTTAAATCAATAAATACATGTGTTAATTGATTTACAAATAAGCCTACAAAAACAATTGCAACGGCAAATCCAATATATAAATACGCAAAACTTTGCTTATTTTTTTCTTTTCTCAATTCACTTAAAACGATGCGCTTTAAGTAAAATGCTATAACAATCACTATTACTAAATATAATAATGTTAAGAACATCTATTTTCACCCGTCCTTATATGATGTTTACTATTTTACTATTTGTATCTATATATTACCATCATAATTTTAAATCTATTTTTGTCCATTCTCGCAAACTGTTAATCATGTAAATTTCACAATTTGAACTTTCGATATCTTTGATTAACTTTTCCACAGTAATATTTTT
Organism: Mammaliicoccus sp. J-M41; assembly: GCF_022385935.1. NCBI lineage: Bacteria > Bacillati > Bacillota > Bacilli > Caryophanales > Staphylococcaceae > Mammaliicoccus > Mammaliicoccus sp. J-M41. Next base: position 28,375 of record NZ_JAJNIR010000010.1, read on the forward strand.
TTCTTCGATAAGGTTATCTTTTAATAACGCTTGCCTCATACAACCATTTAAAAATTGCCCATGATATGGAGGTGTGATATATGCATCACCTATTTTAATAACGACATTACCAATATCAAATTCTGTTATTTCATTTTCTTCATTATAATACAATATGACATCTGTATCATGATTATGTTGAAAATGCTGGCGTTCAGTTGTTTTGTGTATCGTATATATAGAAGAAACTGGTGTACTCGGTAACAACTGAGCGGTTAAAGGTTGAGTTGAATCAACTATTGGTGAAGTTTCAATATTAAATGTACCATCCGAATTTAATTCAACTCTTATTTTATATGTGCCATCTACATAAGTATTAACCATATCATTAAGCATAGTATCCCATTCATCTTTATTAAATCGAATATTTAACGTTTTAGCACTTGTAGAAATTCTGTTCGTATGTTCGTGACGTCTTTGGACTATTCCATTTTCTAATCTCATCGTTTCAATAAGATTTACATGTCTGCTTTCTAATATTTTAGATTTCATTTTGAATTCCTCAATTTCAGCTTCAGCAATTGAATCTATTGTGATACCAGCTCCAACACCATAAACTGCTCTTTCTGAATTTGAATGTATCGTTCTAATTGGAACATTAAAAATCATTCTGTTATCAGGTAACAACAAACCTATCGTTCCACAATAAATACCTCTTGGTCTATTCTCTAATCGTTTGATAATGGCCATCGTTGATTCTTTTGGTGCACCCGTTATCGAGCCACATGGGAACAGCGCTTGAAGTAGTTTAAATAATGAATATTGTGCTTTCAATTGACTTCGAATCGTACTGGTCATTTGATATACCGTTTGATAAGGTTCGATTTTAAATAAATCAATTGCATTAACCGTACCAACTTCAGAAATTTTACTTAAATCATTTCTAAGCAAATCTACAATCATAACATTTTCTGCTCTATCTTTTTGAGAATGCTTCAGTCGTTCATAATTTGCTTGATCTTCTGCTTTATGATTCCCTCTCGAAATTGTACCTTTCATAGGTTTCGTTAATACTGTATTTGGCATTTGTTGATAAGGACCATATTGAAAGAAAAGTTCTGGAGAAATCGATATAATCGTTTCATCTTCAAGCTCAATATATGCTTGATAATCTCCATTAGCATCCTCTGTGAGTGATTGATAATAGTCATAACCATGACGAATCGGTTCTGATTCAAGTTGTGTCGTATAATTAACTTGATACGTATTTCCAAGTCTGATTTCATCTTGAATAGCATGTATATTGTTTGCTAAACGTTCATCTGAATCTGTTCTTCGCCATTCAATATGTTCATTAATATATGTATGATGCGTTTTATCATTAAAGTGTGAGACGGGTTGTTCGAATACTTGAATACTCCCATAATGCTGAGACGCTTTATAAACATTTAACGCTGTATCAAAAGCTCCTGCACTTTCATATGGTAAAGTCATGACAACATAGTATCCTTCTTTTTGATAGCGCTCCGCTTCATGCACAAGCTCTGATACTTCTACAATCGTTCTCGCATATTTAATGACAATTGGATTCTCAAATTTATAATCTAATTTCTCTTCTATTTGACTGTCTGAAATATACTTAAATTGTATATGCGTCTTCAATCTCTACACCTGCCTTTACTAAGAAATTCGCAATTTGTTCTAATCCATATTCACTTAATATTGCTTCCGGATGATACTGAACCGCTTCAATAGGTAAATGTTGATGTCGTATAGCCATCGGAATACCTTCTTCTAACCATGCTGAAACCGTAAATCCTTCAGGTATATAGTGTTTGTCAGCAATTAAAGAATGATATCTCGCGACTTCAAATGATTCAGGCAATCCTTCATAAATACCTTCCCCATCATGTTTAATCGTTGCTGTATGCCCATGTACCGGACGTGGACCTTTTACGACTTTACCACCAAAAGTAGATATCAATAATTGGAAACCAAGACATACACCTAATATGGGTATATCTGTATAAATAGATTGAAGAAACGCCTTTAACTGTACATAATCATCTGGATGACCAGGGCCAGGTGAAATGATCATAGCATCTGGATTGATTGCACGTACAACATCACAAGTTGCCTCTTCAGATTTCAATATTTTTATTTGTTCATTTTTCGTCAGTATATTAATATACTCGATAATGTTATATGTAAAAGAATCGTGGTTATCTATCATTATAATCATATGTTTATTCGCTCTTCTTTCGTTAATTTCATGTCAATCATACCATATACTAAACTTGCTTTTACAATTTGATTATATTATCATTTGTATATTCAATAAACTAAGAGGTTACTAGCTTACACCCTCTATAAAAAACTAGACACCTACGTCTACCTTTTTATAGAAGGCAGGCTTTTTTTATGCCTTTATAAAGGAGAGACACTATGTCAGAAACATTAAAAAATGAAAAAGCAGTTGTTGTGTTCAGTGGCGGACAAGATAGTACAACATGCTTATTCTATGCGAAAAAACATTTTAAAGAAGTAGAATTAGTGACGTTTCAATATGGCCAACGCCATGATTTAGAAATTAAAGTTGCTGAAGATATCGCTAAAGAACAAGGATTAAAGCATCATATTCTAGATATGTCATTACTTTCACAACTATCCCCTAACGCACTAACAGACCATTCAATGCAAATAGAAAATGATGAAAACGGCATACCTAATACATTTGTGCCAGCACGTAATTTGCTATTCTTATCATTTGCCGGTGCATTAGCGTACCAAATTGGTGCTAAACATATTATTACAGGTGTTTGCGAAACAGACTTTAGCGGGTATCCAGATTGTAGAGATAGCTTTATTAAATCTATGAACTTGTCACTTAACTTATCAATGGATAAAGATTTCGTCATTCATACACCGCTCATGTGGTTGAATAAAAAAGAAACTTGGGCACTAAGTGATCAATTAGGTGCATTAGACTATGTTAGAGAAAAAACATTAACATGTTATAACGGTGTGATGAGTGATGGTTGCGGTGAATGTCCTGCTTGTAAATTAAGAAAACAAGGATTAGACCAATACCTAGAAACGAAAGGAAGTTTATAATGTTACAACAAATCTATCCGAGCGTTCAACACCCTTATGCTTTCGAACTAAATAAAGACTTTAATTTTTCAAGTGCACATTATATTCCACATGAAGAAGCTGGTAAATGTATGAACGTACATGGACACACATATTTTGTAAATTTAACAATTGCTGGCGACGAATTAGATAAAATGGGATTTTTAGTGAACTTTAGCGAATTAAAATCATTAATTCATAAACGTTATGACCATCAACTTTTAAATGACTTTGAAGAATTTAAAAATTATAGTCCTTCAACTGAACAAGTTGCTCAAACTATTTATAATATCGTTCAAGCATCTCTAGATAAGCGCGATAATCAACCTAAGTGTGTACAAGTATTTGTGAGAGAAACACCTACAAGTTACGTCGTTTATCGTCCAACTAAGAAAGGTGACAACAATGCCTAAAATACCAGTGTTAGAAATCTTCGGTCCAACGATTCAAGGTGAAGGTGCAGTCATTGGTCAAAAAACGATGTTTGTTAGAACAAGTGGTTGTGATTATAGATGTAGTTGGTGCGATTCAAGTTTTACATGGGATGGCTCTGCTAAAGATGATATCCGATTACTTGAACCAGAAGATATTATTTCAGAATTAGATCAACTCGCTCCAAATAAATATCAACACGTTACGATATCAGGTGGTAACCCTGCTCTGATTAAAAATATCGGACCTTTTGTAGAAGCACTTAAAGCAAAAAATATAAAGACCGCACTTGAAACTCAAGGCTCTAAATTCCAAGAATGGATGACACTAATCGATGACTTAACGATTAGTCCTAAGCCACCAAGTTCAGGTATGAAACCTAATTTAACAATACTAGATGAAGTTATCGCACAATGTGTGGAAGAAAGTCTTTCTCTTAAAGTTGTGATTTTTGACGAAGCAGACTATCAATTTGCTAAAGATATACACAAACGATATCCTTCTATCCCGTTCTATTTACAAGTAGGTAATCCATATCTAGACGATAGCGTTTCAAACCATACTGAAAAATTACTCGAAAAATATGAACAACTGATCGATAAAGTAATGAATGATACTTTAAATGATATTTTTGTTCTACCACAGCTACATACACTGTTATGGAGCAATAAAAAAGGTGTTTAATATTTCCTAGGAAATAGCATACACAGTATAAAATAAGCACATCACTAACTTGAAAATGCTCATTAAGTGATGTGCTTATTTATTTTGGTCTATTATTTATACAGCTTTTGGCTGTCTTTTCATAACTTTATATATAACATAAATCGCAATCCCTAATATTAGGAATATCCACCAAGGAATATAAACTTTCATCATATCTTTAAATACAAGATTAGGTACTAATATTAGAATTGCTGGAATAACACCAACTAATAGTCCAGCATATGCTGATTCTTTTATTTTCTTATATTTAGATTTATCAAAGATATATCTTTGGATAATATTGAATAATGCTTTAACAATAAAGAATCCACCTATTGGTACAATAAGTAATAGGAAAAGTGTAGATATAAGTGGTGTCTTATAATCAACAAATATACCTACTATACCTGTAATAACAAAATACACACTATAGAAGTACGCTACACCCATTCCTACCATTTTTAAAATTGCTTTATTGGATTCATTCGGTAATTCATTTAATATATCATCGGCATGACCTTTAACATCATGACTGAAAAATTCAATTGCAGTAGTACCATTCGAAACAGCTTCTAATAAATGATCAAGAACATCCATTAATATGACTTCTGATTCATGTTCATTTACGCGCAAGTCTGTTCTAACATATAACAAGAAATCTTCATAAACTTCTAAATCCGTTTCATTTAGCTGCTTTCTCTTCTCGTTGTTTTCTTTGATGAGTTGTTTAGTAGTTCTAGACATCTTCATTGCTCCCTTTTAACAATTTAGTAATAGGATCTTTAATTTCAAGCCATTCTTTTCGTACGATTTCTAATTCTTCGCGACCTTTATCTGTAATATAATAATATTTTCTTTTAGGTCCTTGTTCACTATGCTTAAACTCACTATAAATAAAATCCTTCTTTAATAATCTAAGTAAAATAGGATATATGGTTCCTTCACTTACATCGGTAAATTGATGTTCATTTAATTTGCGAGATAATTCATAACCGTATACTGGTTGAGATTGTATTATAGATAAAATACAAGCATCTAATAACCCTTTTCTCATCTGTGTCTTAATTGTCGACATCTTAATAACCTCTTCCAATTTTTACAGCTATTTTGTATTACAAGATAGCTTACTTTTATACTATTAAAGTTTCATTCTTTTGTCAAAGGGTCTTTAAATTTTTTTACAAAACATATATTTAGTGATTATATGTTTAGAAATTGTTATAATTCTTAGATGAGACTATTTTAAGGTAGGAGACAGATATGGCATTCCTCGTTTCAATTAATATCATTCTGTGTATCGTCTTGATGTCATATAACTTTGTAGTAATGAATAAGAAATCGCGTATCAATCATTACGCTATTTCAATCACAATTGCTTTGAATGGTTTAATATCCTTTATAATCATCAAAGAAATCAACTTCATCACGATTGCAGTAACGACTATGTTACTTATATGGGCATTTTTACATACATGGATTCAAATTAAATACGTTCCAAACTACATTGAAAATCAATATTTCGTACTTTATATCATTACGATTGTATTTAGTATGTCTTTAAACATTGTTTACTTAGATAGTACACTTTCAATTTATCAATCTGTACCTTATTTAGGTGTCAGTTTATTTATATTTGGACAAATCATTGCTTATTTATCGTTATTCACAGAACCTATTGAATCAGACGGTAAAAGGCTCGCAAAAATTTACCAAAATGGTATATATCGATACTTTATTCATCCACGTTTAGTTGGTGAGATATTATCGATTGTGGCGTTAATATGTATGATTGTCCTTACGCCCCATTGGTTTCTATTAATACCAGTGTTCCTTTTTTATATTATGTTTATTTTATGGCAAAAGTTATTCAAAACTTCTTATTATGTTTCACATAGTGAATAACAGGGTACTTAAATATAGAAATAAGAAATATAAATAAGGAGGTACACTCAAATGGGCTTTATATTAATGTTAATCGTAGGTGGCCTAATAGGTTGGCTAGCAGGTGTTATATTAGGTAAAGATATACCTGGCGGCATAGTCGGTAATATTATTGCCGGTTTAATTGGTTCAGCGATTGGTGGTTCTTTACTTGGAGACCTAGGTCCAGTATGGGGTGGAGTCGCAATCATACCAGCACTAATCGGTTCAATTATTTTAATTCTTGTATTATCATTTATTTTGAAATTAATCAAAAAATAATTAATCTTCAATTAATAGATAAAGTTAAAGCAACCATCTGCGGATGGTTGCTTTTTTAATGTAAAAATATCGATCCAACTACTAATACAAATACTGAATTAGCTATTTCAATTAAGCCTACATGCATAATTTTTATTTTCTTACCATATAAAACGATTGATCGTATTAAACTCGGTATATACATCAACATAACTAATGGATGTATAAAGAAACCTACAACAACTATACATAAATGATAAATCCAAGATGACCATTTATATTTTACAGATTTTTTCTCTCTAATCATCGTCTTAACGTATAAAATTGTACCAAAGAAATATAAGAAACTTAAAATAAAGACTGGTAACCAAGATTCCACATCTGTTATAGATACATTTAATAACGCGCTGATCACACCAAATAAACAGAATATCAAGACAGCTATTAAATCATTAGTAAATGCCCTTTCATTTTTCTTTTTAGCAAAATAGGCATTTAATAGTGATAAAGGTACCAGCAGTAGAAAAATCCATATCGTAACGGGTTTATGTAATACGATTGGTACAAAAGATATGACGACAATCAAAGCAAATATGCCTGCCGTATAAATATAACCTATTATTTTCTTCCTTTTCTTTAAGTAGAAGAAAATTTGGTCACTCATGAAATAAGATGCCAGTACACCTAAATACAATAATAAATGAAAGTATGTAAAACCAGTTGCTGCAATTCCGAATGCGATTGGTAGTACAATCATTGACCATACACCATGTTGATTTGGTTTTTTAAATTTAAACAAATAAAACACCTCCACAGTTTTATTTTACTAAAAGATGCATATGAAATACATCTTAATTCAAACAAATCAGTGAAGGTTCTATATTTTACTTCATATCTCCAATTTTAACTTCATCTGGATCTCTAAATTGTCGTTCATCTGTATTTAATTGGTCGATTTTGGCTAAATCTTCATCACTCAATTCAAAATCAAATACATCAAAATTCTCTCTGATTCTATTATCATTTTGAGATTTTGGAATAACGAGTCTACCTTGTTGTAAATGCCATTTAATAATAACTTGGGCAACAGTCTTATTATACTGATCTGCTATACTTTGTAAATCTGCGTTATTTAACCATTCGCCACCTCTCATTAGTGGACTCCACGCCATTAATTTAATACCTTTACTTTCGCAATATGCTTGTAATGCTTTTTGATTAAATAACGGATGAAACTCAACTTGGTTAACTGCAGGGACAACTTCAGTTTCAGCTAATAATTGATCTAAATGATGTTCTTTAAAATTACATACACCAATTGCTTTAATTTTTCCTTCTTTATATAACGTTTCTAATGCTTTATACGTCTCAATAAACAATCCATCTTCAGGACATGGCCAATGAATTAAATACATATCGATATACGTAAGTTGCAATGATTCTAATGAGTCATTAAACGCTTTAATAGTTGCATCATACCCTTGGAAGTCATTCCATAATTTAGTTGTAATAAATAAATCTTCTCGCTTAATATTGACTGTTTTTAAAGCTTCGCCTAATGCTTTTTCATTTTTATAAAACCAAGCTGTATCTATCGCACGATATCCTGCATCAATTGCAGTGTGGATTACTCTCTCAACATCAGCATCTTCAATTTTGTATACGCCTAAACCTAATTCTGGTATCTCTACATTATTATTTAATTTAACCATTTTATTATCCCCTTTATTTAGATGTCATACGGTCTCTTTTAGGTGTATAAGCGAGCGAACGTTTCAGTTCTTCAAATTCTTCTTTCGTTAAATCACGCCATTCACCATATTTAATACCATCAAGCTTAATGTTCATAATGCGAATTCTTTTTAATTTTTTTACATTATATCCTAACGTTTCACACATACGTCTAATTTGACGATTCAAACCTTGTGTTAAAACAATCTTAAATGTTCTATCATTAATTTGCGATACTTTCGCTGGAAGTGTCTTTTGATTTAAAATTTCAACACCTTCAGACATTTGCTTTAAGAAGTCTTTCGTTAAAGGTTTATCTACTGAAACGACATATTCTTTTTCATGATGATTTTCAGCACGCAAGATTTCATTAACGATATCCCCATCACTAGTAAGGAGTAATAATCCTTCTGAATCTTTATCTAATCTACCAATATGAAAAATTCTTTCATGGTGATTGACGTAGTCTACAACATTACCTTTAACATGTCTCTCAGTAGTAGATGTAATACCACGCGGTTTATTAAGTGCTATATAAACATAACCTTTATCAATTGTAATGACTTCACCATCAACTTTCACAACATCCGTACTTTCAACTTGAGACCCTAGTGTCGCATATTCGTCATTAATTTGAACGCGATTAGCACTTATCCATTTATCAGCACCTCTCCTCGAACATATACCAGCTTCACTTAGAAATTTATTAATTCTCATAAAAATGGTTCCTCTCTCAATCTATCTACTATATTCCCTATTTTACATGATGATCTTCATTAAAACAAAACAGTATGTGTCTATTTTGGACTTCTGACGACATTTGTATGGGCTGCCTTAGTTACACTTCGACCGACTTTTGTTACTAACGGCCGCCTTAGTTACACTTCTCCAGACTTTTGTTACTATGGGTGCTCTTAGTTACACTTCTCCAGACTTTTGTAATTAATACAATAAAAAAAGGGCACAGGATCCAAATATTTGTCCCATGCTCTTCGTATCAATTTATGATTGTGTTATCTTTTCATAAGATTTGCCATTTATAAAGAAATGATCAAATATAAATGTTCCAAAAGGAATAAAAGCTGTTATAAAAGCAATGACTGGCCACTTTATATGAATTCTAACAATCAGTGCCATTACTAATATCATAATGACATACATTGAAAATAATCCACCATGTATCATGCCCAATACTGAAACTACATTTGGATTACTCAACATATACTTGATAGGCATTGCTATAAATACTAATAACAGTAATGATCCACCTTCTAAATATCCTGTAAACCTAAATAATGATGTTAATGTAGTTTTGCTCACGTTTTAATCCTCGTCTTCTTCGTCTTCGTCAAATATACTTTTTCTTTCTTTTATAAAATCTTTGTGTAAAGCAACTGTCTTAATTTGGTGGTTTTCAACATCAATAACAACCCATTTATCATATTCTGTATCGACATAGTCGTCTTTTTCAATTTCTGGGTTATGTGCTTGTAACCAACCACCGATTGTATCAATATCGTCTGAATCCACAAATTCAATTCCGAATTTTTCTTCTAGTTCTGATAAAGTTACACGTCCATTAATTTGGTAAGTATCTTCACCAGTTTGAATGATATCATTTACTTCATCATCATCAAATTCATCACGAATTTCACCAACGATTTCTTCTAATATATCTTCCATCGTGATGACACCAGCTGTACCACCATATTCATCAATAACTAACGCCATATGCACATGATCTTTTTGCATTTTCACTAATGCATCACTAATTCTTGTAACTTCGTGAATAAGTGGTAAGTCATGTACGTAGTTATTAATTTTTATTTGTTCACCTGAAGCGTATTCTGTTAAAAATTCTTTAACATTGATAAAGCCTTTAATATGGTCTTTATCGCCATCTTCAGTAATTGGGTAACGTGTATAATGATGTTCATTTATAATTTCTAATAATTCTTCAATATTAAATGGTTCTGTTAATGTAACCATTTGTGTTCTAGGTACCATGATATCTTTTGCTAATCTTTCATCGAATGAGAAAATATTTTGCATATAAGCTAATTCAGTGTGATTGATTTCGCCACTTTGATAGCTTTGAGTCATGATAAGCTTTAATTCTTCTTCTGACATTGCTTGTTCTTCGTTAGTAGGTTGAATACCTATTGCTCTAACTAGAATACGTGCTGCGCCATTCATTGACCAAATTAACGGTTTCATAACGATACCGAAATAATATAATGGTCGGCCGAAGACAAGTGTAAGTCTTTCTGCCTGTTGAATTGCTACCGTTTTTGGTGCTAATTCACCAACTACTACATGGATAAACGTCACAATTAAGAAACTGATCGCTATGGAGAAAGTTGTTGTTAATGCGTCTGGTAAGTTAAAGAAGTCTAATACAGGATGTATTAAAACTTCAAATGTTGGTTCACCAATCCAACCTAATCCAAGTGATGTTACAGTAATACCAAGCTGACATGCAGATAAATAATAATCTAGTTCTTTGATCATTTTATGTACAATTTTAGCTGATTTACTTCCTTCAGAAATTAATTGTTCAATTCTAGTTATACGCACCTTTACAAGCGCGAATTCAGATCCTACAAATACCATTGTAAATGCAATTAATATAAAGAATACAATAAAGTTTATTATGGTCGAAATTTCCAATTAGTTCCCTATTTCTAGGGATTCACCTCCAAATATTTTGCGGTGACGCCATGGCCACCTTTGTATGATTTTGTTCTATAAGTTTATTTATGATATACGTTTTCAAAACTAAATCCTTCCCATTTAGCGTCACCTCCCCCGATATTAGCATATTATTTTTAGTTTACCATATTTTTATCTCAATTTAAATGATATAAGAAAGAATGTAAATGTAGAAGTCTACACATACATTCTTTATATAGCCGTCGTTCCAACATGCTGCATGATAAATTGAGAACTAATTTTATTAAAATCTTCTGGTTGATCAATATTACATACGTGACCAGCTTGCTCTATTATTTCTATTGAAAAGTTTTCATTTTCTTTAACGAGTCTTTCTACTGGTGGCATAAATAAATAGTCTTCTTCCCCCATAATAAAGAGTGTCGGAATATCTCTTGTCGCAACTTGTAAATGTGCTAAATAAGGATTCACAAGCTTCGTTAATTTAACCCATTTAATAAATTGCTTTTGAGACACTTTCTTAGCTTCATTCACAAATCTTAATCTTGATTCTTCATGAGCTTTCCTAGGCATAATAATGTATGCAAATAATTTATAAAGCAACATATACGGTACAAAGTTCATAATCGTACGGCCGATTGCTAACAAGAATTTAGTCCTTAAATTCACATTAATGATGGCGCCACCTAACACCAATGTCGTAATTCTCTCTGGATATGATTGCGCCATTGTTTGACCAACAATTGTGCCAAGGCTCATGCCAATAATATGTGTCTTATCTATTTTTAAATGATCCAATACATCTACAACTTCTTTTGCTAAATGTTCAAAGGAATCATTTTTCTTCCATTCTTTGTTCGCAGACTTCCCATGCCCTCTTAAATCTACGAGTAATATATTAAAATGTTTCCTATAATATCTCATTTGTTTAAACCAAATCGAAGAACTACCACCAGCTCCGTGTATCAACGTAACCCATTCTGCGTCATTTGATTTGATAATTGTCTTGTAATATAACATTGTTCACATCTTTCCCTATGTTTACCATTTTCTACATATTATAATAATTTAATTTAATCATATAAAAATTTCCCCAACTTTTCAATTTTAAACATGTTAAATCAGTGTCATACTTTTGGCCGAGAATTTAAGGTAATGATTAAAAAAAGCTGTCTACAAAGTCACAACTCTGTAGACAGCTTTTAATTTAATACGATATATTGATTATTCTACTTCTTCTGCGATTTCAAGTTGCTCTTTTGTTAATTTAGGTTTAATTACACCATAAATAATTGCTGCAACTAATGCACCGATAATTACTGCTAGTAATGTTTGTAATACATGACCGAAGTCAGTTGCGAATATAACAAAGATACCGCCATGTGGTGCTTGAATTCTTGAACCTAATCCTAAAGCTAACGCTCCACCAATACCTGAACCAACCATCATTGATGGAATGACACGTAATGGATCTGCTGCTGCAAATGGAATAGCACCTTCTGTAATGAATGATAATCCCATCACATAGTTTGGAATAATAGAACCTTTTTGTGCTTTAGTAAATTTCTTTCTAAAGATTAACATCGCTGTTGCAATTGCTATTGGTGGAATCATACCACCAACCATAGCTGCTGTAATTGCTGCTGCATTTCCTTCTGTTAACGCTGCTGTCGCAAATACATATGCCGCTTTATTAAATGGACCACCCATATCGATTGCCATCATTGCACCAATTACTAAACCTAATAACATAATATTAGAACCGGATAAGTTATTTAATCCATCTAATAATAAATTGTTTAACCATGCTGTTGGTGGATTCACCACGTACACCATAAGTAATCCAGTAAGTGATACTGATAAAATTGGATAAATTAATGTAGGTTTTAAACCTTCAAACATTTGAGGTAAGTTCTTAAATACATATTTGATACCTTCTGTTAAATAACCTGCAAGGAAACCAGCGATAATACCACCTAAGAATCCTGAACCACCTGCTACTGCTAACATACCGCCGACTAAACCAGATGCGAAACCAGGTTTATCTGCAATACTTCTAGCGATGAAACCTGCTAAAATAGGCACGATTAATTTAAATGCACTTTCACTACCGATCGACCATAAATTAGCTGCAAATTCGTTATATTGGCCACTCTTTGGATCGAATGAGTTTTCACCAAATAAGAATACGATTGCCATCAAGATACCACCAGATATAACAAGTGGTAACATATTAGAAACACCATTCATTAAGTGTTTATATATCGTCTTAGATACACTTTGTTTTTCGTTGCTAGCAGCACTACTTTGTTTCGCACCTTTAGCTACGAATGGTTTACGAGATGTGTCTTGCGCCATATTGATTAATTCTTCTGGACGTTTAATACCATCAGCAACCGGAACTTGAATTACATTTTTACCATCGAAACGATCTGTTTCAACATGCACATCCGCAGCTACAATGATACCTGATGCTTTTTCAATTTCTTCATCTGTTAAGTGATTTTTAATACCACCTGAACCATTTGTTTCAACTTTAATAGGTACACCCATTTTTTTAGCTTGATTTTTCAATGCATCCGCAGCCATATAAGTATGTGCAATACCTGTAGGACATGCTGTTACAGCTAATACAAGTCCTTTTTCTGAATCCGCTTCTGCATTCGTTACAGCTGCTGCTTCTGAAGTTTCATCTAAAGCTTCATCATCATGCTTATTAATGATATTTAATACTTCTTCTTTACTTTTCGCTTGTAATAACTCTGCTCTTACATCTTCATCCATCAAAATGCCTGAAAGTTTAGCAAGGGCATCTAAATGTGTTTGTGCACCACCAGCTGGCGCTGCAATCATAAAGAATAAATGAGCTGGTTGCATATCTAATGATTGATAATCTACACCTTCAACAGATTTACCAAAAGCAATCGCAGCAGATTGTACAGCATCTGTTTTAGCATGCGGAATCGCAATCCCTTCACCAATTCCTGTTGTACTTTGTGACTCTCTTGCATGAATCGCTTCTTTAAAAGTTGCCTCATCACTTAATTTCCCAGCACTGTTTAATTGCGCAACTAACTCGTCAATGACTTGATCTTTACTTGTTGCAGAAAGATCCATTGCAATGGTTTCCTTCGTTAATAGTTCTGTAATTCTCATTTTAATAACCTCCCTATTTTAAACATGTTTAATGATTACTTTAGAAATTATTTTTTCTATGTCTTCTTTATTAGCTAAATCCGCATTAAATGCTGTTGCTGTACCACAACTTACTGCCAATTTAAATGCTGATTCTATGTCTTTGCCAGCTTCTAATCCTGCTACCATACCAGCAACAGTACTGTCACCTGAACCAACTGTATTCACAACTTGACCACTTGGGACGATGGCTTTTAATCGTGTTTGTTGATCCACATAAATGGCACCTTCTCCACCGAGTGAAACGATGACTGCTTGAGCACCTTCATTCAATAATTGCTCAGCACATTCAATAACTTCTTGATCCGTTTCAATTTGTTTATCAAATATCTCTTCTAATTCATGTTTATTTGGTTTAACAAATTTCGGATTATACGCTAGTACTGATTTCATCAAATCTTTCTCAGCATCCACGATTAAATTCGCACCAGTCTGTTTAAGTATTTCCGCTACTTCTTGATAGACTGGATTTTGTAATGAACTTGGCACACTGCCCGCAATTATAACCGTATCTTCTGATTGCGTATTTTTCATTTTCGTTAAAAATTCTTCATAGTTATGTGGTTCAATATTTGGTCCTGGACCATTGATTTCAGTTTCTAAACCAGATTTTAATTTCACATTGATTCTTGTATCATCTTTAACCTCTACAAAGTCAGTTAAGATGTTTGCTTGATTAAGTGCATCTTTAATAAAATCTCCAGGAAATCCACCTATAAAACCTGTTGCTGTACTTTTGATATCTAATGTTTGAAGTACTCGAGAAACATTGATCCCTTTTCCACCAGCAAACTTGTTTGTTTCATGTGCTCTGTTTAATTCACCTACTTCAAATTGATTGGTAAACATTACATAATCAATTGATGGATTAAACGTAACTGTATATATCATTTTAGTCCTCCGTTAATGTTATATTTTTCTTTAAATTGATTTAAATTATTTAATGTTTCAATCGCTTTTTGAGAAGTTAATATCTCTATTGATTTATCATATGTAACTTCCGCAAACGATACTTCATTAAATTTAGAATGATCTAACAAGACATATACTTGAGATGCTAAATGAATGGCCTTTTCTTTCATTTCTGATTCGTAAGGGTCTGGTGTCGTTAACCCATAATTCAAATCAATGCCATTCATACCAATAAAAGCTTTGTCAAAACGATATCTTTCAAGGGATTTAACTGCATTTACGCCTATATTCGCAAATGTTGTTGCCTTTACTTCTCCACCTGTCATATAAACCGAAATGCCTTTTTCTAATAACGGTCTTACATGTGTTAAACCATTTGTCACAACGATAATATCTTGTTGTGTAATGAACGGAATCATTTCTAAAGTAGTTGTCCCAGCATCTAAATATATCGTATCCCCATCTGAAATTTGACTGACAGCTAATCGTGCAATCTCTCGTTTTTCATCTTGATGTCGCGATTCTTTATCTGTCATATTACGCTCTTCATGGCGCTTTGTTATTTGAGTTGCACCACCATGAACTCTTTTGAGCATACCTCTTTCTTCAAGTTGAGATAAATCTCTCCTAATTGTTGATGTACTTGAATTCGTCAAATTAATAAGTTCTTGTAGAGATACTGTTTCCCGTAGATTAATCTCTTCTAATATTAATTGATGTCTTTCAGTCGTTAACATACAATCTCTCCTATTCCTCTACATAATAAAACGTTTTCATTTCATTGTCAATCACTTTCATTCACAATCAACCAAAATCAACCAAATTTTTTTAGTTGTTTTATAAGTTCAATCATTTTATACAGTAAAAGATTACTGTTATACTTTTCTAGTATAATTTTAGGAGGTAAATCATGAATAATTTAAAAGAAAAGCTTTTTAACCTAATTGAAAAGAAAGAAAGTGACATGATTGATATTAGAAGGCATTTGCATCAACACCCAGAACTATCATTTGAAGAAGCGCAAACTGCTGAATATATTAAATCATTTTACGAAGGCAAAGATGTTAAAATAACACAACCTTTAGAAAAAGAACATGCTATTATTGTAGAAATTAAAGGTGGTCAAGAAGGTAGAACGATTGGTTTAAGAGCTGACTTTGATGCTTTACCTATAACTGAAGAAACAGATGTTCCTTTCAAATCACAAAATGAAGGTGTTATGCATGCTTGTGGCCATGATGCTCATACTGCTTATTTAATGGGGCTTGCAGATGCACTTATTGAAATTAAAGAAGAATTACCTGGCACAGTTAAAATCATTCATCAACATGCTGAGGAAAAACCTCCTGGTGGTGCTAAAGCACTTGTAGAATCTGGTGCACTTGACGATTTAGATGAAGTTTATGGTATCCATATCGTTCCAGTAGCTGGACCTGAATTTATTGGTTACAATAAAGGACCTTCATTCTCAGGAAGTTCAACATTCAAGTTGACGATTAATGGTTTAGGCGGACATGCAGCAAGTCCACACAAAACACATGATGCATTAGTTGCTGGGACAAACTTTGTAAATACTATTCAAACGATTGTATCAAGACGTATCGATCCATTAGATATGGGTGTCGTTACGATTGGTGCATTCGAAGCACCAGGTGGATACAACGTAATTCAAGATAGTGTCACGATTAAAGGGACTGCTAGATATTTAAATCCCGAATTAGAAGAAAAAATGTATCAAGAAATCAAAAAAATTGCAGATAGTGTTGCAGTGGGCTTTGATATTGAATATGACTTAGATTATCAATTTGGTTATCCTGTACTTTACAATCACCCGGAACAAACTGATAAAGTAGCAGAAATATTATCAAATAGTAAAGGCGACTATTTCCAACAATTAGTTGAAATACCTCAAGTTACAGGTTCAGAAGACTTTGCATACTATCTACAAAAAATTCCTGGTTCATTCTACATTGTAGGCAGTAAACCAGAAGGCGTAACAGAACCATATATGAATCATCACCCTAAATTTGATGTGAATGAAGATTGCTTGCAAGTTGCAGCAAAATCTTTAGGAGAAATTACATTAAATAGATTAGAAAAATAAATATTATTATAAAAAATGAGGCTGGAACCTGTATATTGGTTCTAGCCTCATTTTTATATCATTATCATACTATAATATATCTTCACCACGTGATGCGACATAAATATCGAACCACTCTTGATCTGTTAATTGTAATTTCGTAGCATTTACAGCTTCGTCAACTCTTTCTATCTTACTTGAACCTACAATTGGCATTACTTTTGATGGCAATCTGAGTAACCAACTGTAAATGACTGTGCTCACTGATACGTTATATTTTTCTGCTAATGGTTGTATAACTGACATAATGCGTCTTGCTTTTTCATCAGTTTGATCAAATAATTTACCACCAGCTAATGGACTCCATGCCATTACTTTAACATCATGTTGCAACATTCTATTTAATGTACAATCTTCAATATTTTCAAGTTGATATGGTGATACTTCAACTTGATTGACTGAGATATGCGACATTTCTTTCTTCAAACTCTCATTTAACAATTCATATTGATTACATTTAAAGTTTGAAACACCGAATGCTTTTATTTTTCCTTGCTCAACTAAATGCATCACTGCACGCGTCACTTCATCTGGATCCATTAATGGAGATGGACGATGAATCAGTAGCGTATCGATGTAATCCGTCTTAAGATTTAATAGCGATTTATCAACTGATTCAATAATATGATCATAACTTTGATCGTATCGATGACCAGTATTTTTAGCAATTTGATCATTCGGTAAAATAATACCGCATTTTGTGACGATTTCAATTTTTTCTCTTAAATTAGGTGTTAATGCTAATGCATCACCAAATAATGATTCACATGTATAATTACCATAAATATCCGCATGATCCATTGTTGTAATGCCTCTATCAACTATTTCATGTATGAAATCATTTAATTGTTGATTGTTATAACCCCATTCATTCAATCTCCAAAAACCATGTACAATTCTAGAATAACTAACATGTTTATTTATACGAATTCTTTCCATCCCATCATCTCCTAAGAAAAGTTCAACATATCTAACTTGTTACGAATATTTGCTTTATCTAAAGATTCACCTATTATGACAATTGTTAAAGGCATATTCATTATTTCTGGTTCATATTGAGGTACCCCAAATGCATATTGAAATAAATAAGTTTGTTCTGGTTCTTCTCTAAATTTGAGAAATCCTTTAATTCTAAGAATCGAATCAGGTAATTGTCTTAAGAAATTCATTAATAATTCCATTTCTATCGGACCACTAAATGTATAATTTATGGATTGAATACCGTGATGATGACTATGTTTAGTTTGAAGTGACAAAGCCTCATTTACAGGTATTTCAACACCATCAATATTTGAAAACTGCGTAAAGTGTAGCACTGGTTGATGCTTGATCGTTTGTAATGATGTTTCTAATGATGCTTTTTCTTCATCAGATAATTCATCAGACTTATTAATAATAATCAAATGAGAATATAACATTTGTTCTTCCATTAATTGTTTCGTCTGAACGGTATATCTCGATCTTTCTAAATATCTTTTCCCGTCCATTACACCAATAATTGTTGGCATTTCAACTTTATCTATTAATGTAGGGTTTTGACACGCATCCACAACTTCTACAGGATGCGCAATACCAGTAGCTTCAATTAATACAAGATCAGGCTGGTCTTTATGATATAAATTATGTAATACAACTTCAATATCATCTTTCAATGAGCAGCATATACAACCATTTAATAAACTTTGAGTAGAGACATCATCACCTAACAAATTGCTATCAACATCAAAAGAACCAAATTCATTCATAATGATTGCGACCTTTTGACCAGATTCCTTTGCTTTCATGATGAGTCTTTGAAGTAATGTTGTTTTACCACTACCTAAAAAACCTGTCAAAATTGTTACTGCCATTTTATTTTTATTCTTCATACTTTGACTCATATTCAAACCACCTTTCTGTAATTATATGATATAAGCTCAGAAACTACAAAGACTTAAAGTTCATTCTATAACTTATACATTAAATATTATAAATTACACATCACTAAAATATTTACAAAATAAAAATATTCATTATATAATGAATTAGGAAAATTCAAAAAAATAATGAACCATTGCATTTGTAGTTTGGGGGAAAGATTATGCCGGATAAATTAGATATCCAAAACCAATTGTGTTTTAATTTGTATAATGCGCAACGACAAGTTAACCGCTATTATTCAAACAAAATTTTCAAGACGTACAATATTACATATCCACAATATTTAGTATTAACGATTTTATGGGAAACCGCACCGGTCAATGTCAAAAAGCTTGTAACAGACTTAGCCCTAGATACAGGTACTGTATCCCCTTTATTAAAAAGAATGGAAAATTTAGATTTAATTAAACGTGTACGTTCTGAATTAGATCAAAGAGAAGTGTTTGTTCATCTAACAGAAAAAAGTGAACAAATGAAACCACATTTACACCAAGCTTCACATTTAATTCAAGATGTATCAGAGTTAAATGATGAAGAAACTAATCAATTAAACAATTTATTACAAAAATTGATCAATAATGTAGATAAAATCAATCAAGAAAAATAATACAGCAAGCATCTATCATCTTGCTCAAAATAAATAAGCATATCACGCAACTGAATGCTCAGTTTAAAGTGATATGCTTATTTTTTGCTTGTTATTTATTCTAATTGTTCATTATATTGAATGACTTTATATAAATAACCTTGTTCTTTAATGAGTTGTGAATAACTACCTTGTTCTATGATATGTCCTTCATTCATGACGATTATATGATCGAAGTTTTGTAAATATTTCAAGTTATGCGTCACAATCACAATTGTATCGTCTTTATTTAATAAAAGATTCATAACATTTTCTTCATTTTCTTCATCTAATGAAGCTGTTGGTTCATCAAGCAACCATATTTGTGCTTTTCTTAACAATAATCTTGCTAATGATAAACGTTGACGTTCCCCACCTGAAATGTTCTCAGCATTTTTAGTTAGCTGCTGATCTAAGTTTAAATGATTTAAATTTACGGCGGCAAGAACGTTTATCATAAGCTCATCTTCTGCTTCAATTAATAAGTTCTCTCTTACTGTGCCTTCAAAATAATGATTATGTTGCAACATTGTATTGATATCATTCACATAATCTTCTTGAATCACATGAGACAACTGTTCATTTTTATAGGATAAAGTACCATCGTTCACACTATATAATCCCATTAATATATTAAGCATCGTTGTCTTACCTGAACCTGAAGGACCTATAATAGCTATATGATCTCCTTCATTTATTTCAAAGTTAATTTGAGATAACGTTTCTCTTTCTTGAAAATCATATTTAAACATTACATTCTCTGCTTTATACAATGCATGATTTTGAACTGAACGTTCTTGAGGCACATCAAATGATTGATTGATGACTTCTTCAATATTTTTAAGACTTCGCTCTGTATCCGCTTTGTAAAAAGCAACATTAGTCATCGGGATAGCTTGTTCAAATAACGTAATTGTTATCATTAATATACTCGCAAAGAATACAGCGTTTAATACACCATCTTGTATTTGCCAAATACATAAGATCGTCATACACCAAATACTCACCATCGATGATAAATTCAGCATAAAGTCATAAGAACTTAAAAATTTCTGTTCTTTATATTTTTTATCTTCATATTGATATTGTTTATTTAACACTTTCTCTTTAAATGCACGATATTGTTGGAATCTTTTTAATTCTGAACGTCCTTTTTCAAAATCAAAGTATTCAGCAACATATGCTTCTTCACTTTGTTGAACATCTTCAGCCAAACTTTCAGCTCTTTTAGCTGATAAATAAGGGATGATGATGACTGACATCAACATTGAAAGTCCTATAATCACACCTGCATATATATTGAAATTAATCATCACGAGTATTGTTATAAATGTCGTTATGATAATAACAAATGGTGGATAATATACTCTGAGTAAAATATTTTGTAATCGTTCAACGTGGTTTACCATTTGCGTTAATAAATCACTCGAACGGTATCTTCTAAATACGTTTGGAACGATTGGAATGAGTTGATTAAACAAGTTAACACGTATATCCCTCAACATTGTAAATGTTGAACGATGTGAATATAATCTTTCGAAATATCTAGTAATTGCACGAACAAAACCGAATAATTTAATAGATACAATTAAAATCATTAATGCATATAAAGGTGTTCCAAGCGCACTTTTAGATATCATATATCCACTTAAAGCAAACATTCCGAGTGCAGTTAACATGCCAAATACGCCTATTACAATAGAAAGATAGAAGTCTTTATCAAATTTAATTTTTAATTTTTTCATGACATCCCACCACCTTTTTGAGATGCGTCATATGATTGAACGGTTCCATTATGAATTTCTATATAATCAGTGGCATATCTCAATACTTCTTTTCGATGTGCGATTGTGAGAATAGTCTTTTGATGCGCAAATTGGTTAACAGTTTGTACGATAAGTTGTTCGGTTTCAATATCTAATCCAGTTGTTGGTTCATCAAAAATAACCACATCTGGATCAAGTAATAGTAATCTGGCTAGTTCTATTCTTCTCATTTCTCCACCAGACAGCATTTCATAACCATCACCTATCATCGTATGCATACCTTTAGATAATTGTTTTACTTTTTCAAATAAGCCCACTTCAGTTAACACTTCGTCAACACGATTTTCATCATAATTTTGGAACATCGTGACATTTTCATACAAAGATGCGCTGAAAATATAAGGTCTTTGGGATAAATACCCCATTTTGAGTGGTTTTTTATAAATAACCTTACCTTCATTGGGATTCAATTCATTTAACATAAGTTTAATTAATGTCGATTTACCTGCACCACTCGGTCCAATAATTGCTGTATGATGATTTTCTTTTATACTTAAATTGATTTGATCAAATGCAAAATCTTTACGTTCTGGGTAAGTGAATGACACATGATCAAATTGAATGATATCTTCATCTTTAATATTTGAATCAATATGAATATTTGAAGCTTGTATAGATTCTTCATTATTCATTTCTTCAATCAATTCAATATAACCTTCACTTTGTTTACCCGTATGGAAAGCTTGTCCTAAATCTTTAATCGCATTATAGAATTCTGGTGCCAATAATAAAGTAATGATGGCAACTACAAAAGATACATCATGAAATACGATTAATCTTAAGCCTACTTCTAGTGCAACAATACCTATTCCAAGCATCGAGATAAATTCCAACATTAAGCCTGATAAGAAGGCACTTTTCAAAATTTCCATTGTTAAATCTCTAAATGACGTACTTGATTTATAAATTTTTTCAGTCGTTTCATGTGTTCGATTGAAAAGTTTTAACGATACGAGACCTTTTGTTAAATCTATAAATTCTGCCGCAAATTGATCTAACGATTGCATTTGGTCTTTCGCTTTATCACGAGTTCTCAGTCCAAATACAATATAGAACAGTGGAATAAACGGCGCTGTAATCATCATAATTAACGCAGCTGGCCAATGAATAAAGAGTAATGTAACGATAATCGATACTGGGATAATGGTTGATTTGAAGACTTGAGGCAAATAAGATTCATAAAAAGGATGTATACCCTCAACCACTTCAGTAATCATTGTTATTTTAGTTCTATCTGTTTCATTATTTATCAATTGATGTCTAACATCTTTTTTAACTTTATATGAAAGTTTTTGTCCTGATAATTGATTAAGGTAGTTAAAGCATGCTCTTAAAAGCAATACAATGAGCAAGATTGCTAGCCATAAATAAAGTTGCTGACCATTTGATTTTACGACGAGCATTTGGTTAATAATTTTCCCTAAATATATATTTTGAAATACGACTGTTAAACTTAATAAAAACGCAGCTAGAAACATAAATATTTGCAACGTTTTATAATGCATACTATACTTTGTTAAATCTTTCACAATCTCACCACCTTGTTCCATTATAACGCCTTTACGAAAAAAATAAACTAAAATGTATTATTAAATATTAGCATATTACAATGTAATATTTGGTACAATGATGATACGGTGATTGTCTCTAGATAACCACAGACTTTCATAAAAACAGAGGAGCAAAGCTATGTTTATATTAGAATTAATAAAAGCCATTATATTAGGTATTGTTGAAGGTTTAACAGAATTCGCACCTGTTTCATCTACAGGTCATCAAATTTTAGTAGATGATATGTGGTTAAAATCCAAAGCCTTTCTTGGAAGCGAATCAGCATTCACATTTAAAGTTGTGATCCAATTAGGTTCAATCCTTGCAGCAGCATGGATATTTAGAAATCGATATTTTGAAATGTTACATATTAAACAAAATGAACAGCAAAAAAGAAAATTAAAATTGTCACATATTATTGTCGGGCTTGTACCAGCTGGTATTCTCGGACTATTATTTGATGATTTCATTGAAGAACATTTATTTAGTGTCCCAACTGTATTAATCGGTTTATTACTTGGAGCTATATATATGATTGGTGCGGATATGTATTCTAAACGCGTCACAAATCCACACAAAGTAGATGATATGAACTATCCAAAAGCATTTGTAATTGGTCTATCTCAAGCAATTGCATTATGGCCAGGATTTAGTCGTTCAGGTTCAACCATTTCGACAGGTGTCTTCTTAAAGTTAGATCATAAAGCTGCTTCTGACTTTACATTTATTATGGCCGTACCTATTATGTTTGCAGCAAGTGCAAAAGCATTACTTGGAAATCTACAATTTATAACGATAGATCAAATACCTTTCTATATTGTAGGGTTTATCGCATCATTTATATTTGGACTGATTTCAATCAAATTATTCTTAAAACTGATTAATAGAGTAAAATTAATACCTTTTGCGATTTATCGTATTATTTTAGTTATTATTATTGCTATTGCATATTTCGGTTTTGGAATTGGTCAGAATATCGGCTAACGTATCGTATCAATCGTTTGAAGATTATGATATAGGGTATTGGAGTAAGATATATTATAAGAAATAACTACGGAGGAATGACTCATGAATGATAAAGTTAAATTAATTGTTAACACATTACCACTTGTATTAGTACCATTAATTAGAGAACGCAAAAAAATAAAAGAACATCCAGATGTTAAACATGTAACTGAAACGACTGTTGATTTTTCACATAAAGTAAAAGATAAAACAATCGAAACGAAAGATAAAGTTGCAGAAAAAACACAACCTGTAAAATCATATGTCGTTCAAAAGAAACGCTTATATGAGTACAACAAACAAATGAAACAACCTTTTAAAGAAGAACAAAAAGAAGCAAAACAACAACAAAAAGAAATTGATCATTTAGATAAAAAACTTCAAAAAAATATCGATGCGCGTAATAAAGAAGAAGAAAAAGCACAAAAAGAAAATAAAAAAGCGCGTATTAAAGAACTAACACACTACCAAAAGCTTGAAGAACAACAAGCTAAAAAAGGTGAAAAACTTCAAAAAGAAAACGAAAAAGATGTATCTAAGTTAGATAAAAAGTTACAAAGTAATATCGAAGCGCGTGAACAAGAAGAACAAAAATTAGAGCAACAAAATAAAGAAGAACGCATTAAAGAAATAAAGAAATATGAGGGACATCAAATGAACACAGCAACTACACAAAGCAGTAATGCAAAATCAATCAACGACGTAAGCTCTAAACAAGCAAAACCAAACATTCAAGAATTAGTCAATGAAAGAGTTAGAAATGAGAAAGAAGAAAAATCTAGTCATCTTCTATTTAATCAACATAAATCGTCTATGTCTCAACATATCAGTCAATTTCCATATGATGAACATACATCTGAACATAAAAAATCTAAAAAAAGATTTCGCCGCAATAAATGATTAACAGAATTATTATAGATGGAGATGCTTGTCCAGTTACGGATGATATCATTCGCTTAACTCAACATACAGGCATCTCTGTTCTTATTATTAGAAGTGTTAACCATTTCTCATTAACGGAATATCCTGATTATGTTTCAACAATTTATGTTGATCATGGTGCTGATAGTGCAGACTTTAGAATTGTCAAATTGACGCAACCAGATGATATCGTTGTGACGCAAGATTATGGACTAGCGAGTCTTTTATTAAATAAAGCCCTTCACGTTATCCACCATAAAGGTTACGAGTATACATCTCAAAATATTGAACAACTGTTAACGCAAAGACACATTTCTGCTCAAGTACGTCAACAAGGCGGTAGAACGAAAGGTCCTAAAAAACTCACACAAGAAGACCATAAAGTTTTTTCAGAATTTCTATCAAAATTAATAAAAAAACATTCTGGACAATGATAATCGTCCAGAATGTTATTATTCTATCATTTGTTTTTTAGCTTTTTCTAAATTAACTTTATCTATTTCTTTCATTTGTTCTAATTCTAAACGCATCTTATCTGTTTCTAATAAGTAGTTCTCATGCTTTATTTTTTCAAGCTCTAATTCATCTTTAACTCGTTGGGATTTAATTTTTTCTATTCTAACCGTTTTACTTTGATGGTTTTTTATAAGACCCGCTACTGATGAAATAAGCACAATAAGCACGACCATTAAAAATATATTCACAGTTATACCCCCTTCTTAAATAATAGAAGTATCTTTTAAGTTATTATACTACATATGTGAGAGGAGTAATATATATGAAGAAAATTGCTGTTTTCTGTGGTGCAAGTAAGGGAAATGACCCAATTTATACAGAACAAGCTTATGCGTTAGGTAAATATTTAGCCGAAAATAAATATGAATTAGTATATGGTGCCGGATCAACTGGCATGATGGGAGCAGTAGCCAATGGTGTCATTGACCATGATGGTATTGCTATTGGCGTAATGCCAAGATTTTTAGGAGAACGTGAAATCGCTCATGAAAATTTATCAGAATATCATGTTGTCGAAACAATGCATGAAAGAAAACAAATGATGTCTGATATGGCTGATGCATTCATTATGTTACCTGGTGGTGCTGGTTCTTTAGAGGAATTCTTTGAAATTTATACATGGTCTCAAATAGGACTACATCACAAACCAATTGGTGCATTAAATACTAAACAGTTTTTCAATCCATTAAGTTTAATGATTGATCATTTAATATCGACTGAATTTATCAGTTCAGATTATAAAAATTTAGCGATTATTAAAGAAAGTATCAATGATTTATTTAGTGCTATGAAAATGGCACAACCTGTTAAACTTCGTGATTATCAAAAATAGTTAAAAATGTTTTTTCATCATAGACGTTAATATCATTTAATGTAAAGAGGGCTGTCGTGACACCGACACCTTCTTTTTTATTTCCCGTAAATGTACCATCGTATATAACTGTACTACCACATGAAGGACTGTCACTTTTCAGAATAACTGTCTTGGCATTTAAATCTTTAATAATAGAGAGTGCACGCTTAGCGCCTTCTTTAAATTGTATTGTGACATCACGACCTGTAACAGTCATGACCTTTGCTTGATCATTCCACACATCATAACCATCTCCTCCGATGATTTCTGCTGGTTCTCTTGGAACTTGTAAGCCACCTAATATTTCAGGACAAATACTAATCGCTTTCTTCTCATCTATTAAATTCTTATAGAATAAATCCAACTTATGGTTGCCATCATACCTTACTTTTTCTCCAACTAAACATGCACTAATAACGATCATATCATCTACTCCTTACAATACTTTATGATATAAAACATGTGCTGCTAAATCATCATCATGTATGACTTTTGGATGCAAAAAATTCCTAATATGTTTCATTTCTAATTTTTCCATAACTCTTCTGGAAGGTTTATTAATTTCTGACGTAAAACTATACACTTCATCAATACCTTTTGATTTAGCATATGTTAATACCGCTTCCGCCGCTTCTGTCGCTAACCCATTACCCCATACATCCTTATCCATTCGCCAACCTATTTCATAAAAAGGTAATTCTGGGAAACTTAATTCGCTACCTTCTGGAATATAATTCAAACCTACCATACCGATAAAGCTTTTAGTTTCTTTTAATTCCACAGCAAATAAACCAATTTCATGTTGATCGATGACTGATTTCATTTGGTCAATCATATTTTCAGTCGCACGATAGCTCAATATATCTGGAAAGTATCTTCTCACTTCAGGACTTGCATTCATACTTTGAAATAATGCAACATCCTCGTCTTTCCAATTTCTAAGTATTAAACGTTTTGTTTCAATGTAATGTTTCATTTCATTCACCCAACCTTTATCATATTCAAAAAAGGATGTACTAATATTTTAGCACATCCTTCAAAAAATTATGATCTTACTGAACTTCTAATGTGAAATCTCTTCCCTGTTGGGCCTTCTATACTAAACATACCGCCTCTTCCATCAACAACATCGACTTCTAAATTCGTATGTTTCCAATATTCATATTGCTTATTATTCATATAGAATGGGACACCTTCAATTTCACCTAATTTCACATCTACATCTCCAATAATTAATGTTCCTTCAACAAATAACATTGGAGAGCTACCATCACAACATCCACCTGATTGATGAAAAATAAGGTTTTCACCATGTGTTTTCTTTAATTCTCTAATGAGTGATTTGGCTTTTTCAGTAGCAGTAACTTGTTCAGTCATTTAGAACAGTCCTGCAGGCTTCTCGTCATAACTCACGAGTAAGTTTTTAGTTTGTTGATAATGTTCTAACATCATCTTATGGTTCTCACGGCCAATACCACTCATTTTGTAACCACCGAAAGCAGCGTGAGCTGGATAAGTATGGTAGTTATTCACCCATACACGACCTGCTTGGATACCTCTACCAAAGCGATAAGCTTTATTTTGGTTTCTAGTCCAAATACCTGCACCTAAACCATATAAAGTATCATTCGCCATTTCTAATGCTTCTTCATCATCTTTAAATGTTGCTAATGATAATACTGGTCCAAAGATTTCTTCTTGGAATATTCTCATATTTTGTGTGCCTTTAAATATCGTTGGTTCGATATAGAAACCATTTTCTAATTCTCCAGCTTCTTCTCTTACATTACCACCAACTAATACTTCTGCACCTTCTTGTTTACCAATGTCTAAATAGCTCTTAATTTTTTCAGCTTGTTCTTGTGAAGTTTGTGCACCAAGCATTGTTTCTGGATCTAGAGGATTACCTGTCTTAATTTGTTTTACACGTTCGATACATTTTTCGATAAATTTATCATAAATATCTTCATGTACCAATGCTCTTGATGGACATGTACATACTTCACCTTGGTTAAGTGCAAACATTACTAACCCTTCAACAGCTTTATCTAAGAAGTCATCATCTTCATCCATAATATCTTTGAAGAAGATATTTGGTGATTTACCACCTAATTCAAGCGTTACTGGAATTAAGTTTTGACTCGCATTTTGCATGATAATACGACCAGTAGTTGTTTCACCCGTAAATGCAACTTTATTAATATTTTCATGTGTCGCTAAAGCTTGTCCCGCTTCTGCACCAAAACCATTTACAACATTAATCAAGCCTTCTGGTAATAAGTCTTGAATTAGTTCAATAAGATGTAAAATAGATACAGGCGTTTGTTCTGCTGGTTTAAGTACAACAGCGTTACCTGTAACGATTGCTGGCGCTAACTTCCAAGTAGCCATTAATAATGGGAAGTTCCATGGAATAATTTGACCTACAACCCCAATAGGTTCCTTAAAGTGATACGCAACTGTATTATCGTCAATTTGAGAGATTGCCCCTTCTTCTGCTCTGACCACACCACCAAAGTATCTAAAATGATCCACAACTAATGGTAAATCAGCTGCTAGACATTCTCTAATAGGTTTACCATTATCAAATGTTTCAATAACTGCTAATTCTTCTAAATTTTCTTCAATACGATCGGCTATATCTAAGAGTAATTGCGAATGTTCAGCTGGCGATTTTTTTGCCCACTCAACTTGTGCTTTATGTGCTGCTTTAACTGCTTCATCTATGTCTTCTTTTGTAGAACGAGGAATTTTTGCATATACTTCACCAGTTACTGGCGATCCATTATCAAAGAATTCACCATTTTTAGGATCCACCCATTTACCACCGATAAAGTTCTGATACTTGTCTTTAACTTTGTATTTTGCATTTGCTGCAGTTGGATATTCAAAAGCCATATTAAAACGCCTCCCTTAAATTAATTACACTTTAATTTTAATCTAGGAAAACGCTTACATCAAATAAAATGCATTTTAGATTATTAATAAAAATTTAAATAAAAAGTAACAAATATCTATATGCAAAAAGCGTCTGGAGCATAATCTTATGCCCAGACGCTTCATTATCGTTATATGAAATTTATTGAGAGAGAGTGCTAACTGTCAAAATTCCGAATTCTGGTAATTAGATGGGCACTCTCTTACGGACATTTCTCGGAATTCTGTCCCTAACGACACCCGTTATTGTACGTTTAATGTCGTTTTGGCTATCACGTTGCCGCCTGATAAGACTTCAACTTCTACTTCGTTGTCTGCTTCGTTTGCTATTTTGGATTTAAAATACCAATCGGTTACACCGTTTTTAATTTTTGGTGATACTGAACTTGAAACACCTGGTGCTTGTCCGTCGAACATGCCTACTTCTTGTCCGTCTTTATTTTTAATCGACAACTGGAATTTATGATTTACTAATTTCGATTCATCGACATGGACTGTTATTTGAAATTTCTCTTGTTTCTGAACGGATGATGGCATTTCAAATGCACCTTGGTCACTGTTGGATGATTGATTATTATTTTGTTCTTTTGAACGAGATGTTGTTGATTGATCAGCTTTCTTATTTTTACGGTCTGAGTTTGCACCATAACTTCCAGATGCATAAGTTGAGGAATCATACCATTTATATCCTTGTTTAGGTGTTCCCCAAGGTTCTTTTTCATTTTCTCTACTGTTCTCTGGTTGTTCAAAATTTAACAACTGCGTTTTTTCATCAAGTTGAACATTCATAGATGATAAATCTTGTTGGTCATCTTTTTTATTTAACCATTCTACAATTTGCATAATCATTTTTTGGTTATCTTCTTCTTTAAATCCATCATAAGTCTTTTTAGTTTCTCCGTTGTCTTCACGTTTATACTTTGGCGACTTATCTTCTACCATTGAAGAATCGCCTATAAATGCGCCTTTACCTTTAGATACTTTGCTCACAGCAATATATGGACCTTCATTGCGGCCACCACCATTGTATATACCTTGGTCTACAGCATGATTCCATGCATCATCTTTTGATAATTTAGGAACAAAAGCGACACCTTTTGCTTTATTAGGATCTGTAATGGCGATTGTTGAACCGGCATGCATCGATACTGCTTTAACACCTTTAGTAATTCCAAAGCTATCTTTTTCATCCGCTAAATCATCTACTTTAATGTTACCTAATGCATTGTATCTAAATCTTAAGCCAAACACTTCGTTTAAGAAATCTCTACTTTGAACATCTTTCATCTTATCTGACGAGCTTTCTTCAGCGTTCATGCCTTTTGTAGGATTATCAAAAGCACCTCTTCTATAACCGTTCATCACTTCTGAAGAATCATATCGATTAAAGTTTCTATCGGCATTATAATGATCACTAATCATTAATATACTTCCACCAGACTTCACATATTGCTCTATAGCATCTTGTTCACTCGCTTTAAGTGGATTATTAGCCTCTGGAATAACAACGACTTCATATTTTTTCATCTTGTCATAATCTAATAATTGGTTATACCCTAAATCTGTTACTTCATAGTTTTCTTTAGTTAATGCATCAGCAAAATCAGAAAAGCCACCATTGATGACCCAATCTGCACTTCCCGCTGTTTGACCATGCGCACTATCAAACAAGACTTTCCCTTTTATGTCATCACTTTTAGGTGATAATACAATTTTTCCATCTTTGCCTTCTTTCTCAGTTGCGTCATTTGAACAACCCGCAATAACAAAGACAATCAGTGTTATTAAACTCAATATCGACAGTTTAGACTTCATTATATTTCTCCTTATGTATAAAATATGGAGCGAGTGAGAAATCTTTTAAACTTAAAAGATTTCATCATCCCGCTCCGTTATGTGTTCTATGCTTTTCTAATATATGTTAGCAGTTTAATTGTTACAGGATCAGTATCATAATTTTTAAAGCCTCTAGGAACTTCAATCGTTGCATCAATCAAATCGTTAACATCATTAAAACGATATGTGACTTGATTAATATTAGATTTGCGATTAAAAATTACTGCTTCTGATGGCCAACTTCTAACCTCACCTGTTGTTGATTGTAATGTTCGACCTGTGATTGTTTCGATTTCATGACCTAATTCTAATAATGTCATTTTTCCGCCTTCAATCAGAACAAATTCTTTTTCATGCACGATGACATCCCTCTTTTCAAATAATCCTTTGTTGTTTATTCCCTAATACAATTCAATCTAAACGCGACCTATAAATCTAATTTAAATGATTTTACTTTATCAGTTGCATCATCAAATGTAGCTGTTTTACTTACGCCACCTTTTATATTGAAAGTAGCACGGTTATTTTTAAGCGCTTCATAGGCTTTTTGAGAAATTGGAATAGATTTTAAACTTTTTGTCTTTTCACCAGGCTGATATTCATCTGTATTTTCTTTAGACTTTTTCATGTACTTTTCATTATGAGAATCTGGTATAAATGATGCATAATCAGATCGTTGTTTATGACTGCCATCTTGAATAGATGCCGTATTATCATAGTATAACTTATGATTTGAAGTATTTTCAGTTAATACTTCATACATCACGACATAACCATTTTTTGCACCGTTAAAAAGTAAGACCTGTCCTTCAGGCATGTTATGCACTTGGAAAATTTGCAAATGATCAATATTGACTTTCATGCCACTGTCTTCAAATTGAAAATGTTTATCTTTAAGATCATGAATGAGTTCAACATCTCCATTTGTTGACGTTCGAATTGTATTAGGAAATGGCTTTTTTGCTGAGTCCTCTTTACTTTCAGCACTTGAAGTTTCTTTTTTGTCTGTTGAATCTTCTTTGCTATCTTTAGATTCTTCTGTATCTGATTGATTACTTTTCACTTCATCTTCAAGTTTTTTTAATTGCTCTTCTTTATCTTTAATACTTTCTTTTAACTTTTCATTTTCTTTTTCTAAAGACTTTTTATCTTTTTGATAATCTTTAGTCGATTTCTCTAAAGATTTAATTTCTTGTTCTAGATTTTTCTGTTCATCATCATTGCCACACGCTGCTAGAATAATTGATGAGCTCACCATAAGTAAAAGTGCCTTCTTCATAGGTGTCGCCTCCTATATATAGTCTTAAACATTTTACCACACAACATGTAAGCTATCTATTGAAAACAAACTATATGCTGTTACCGAGAACAATCATTTCATCATAATTAACAGATTCTCTTAGTTTGATTGCCATTGAACGACTGACTTTACCTTCTTCTGTTAACTGATTAATCATTTCTCTTTGAATTCTTAATGCGTAAATTTCCATTTCTGTATATACAGCAGTGTGATTACCTTTAAAGTAATCAGGCGTTAATCTTTCAACTTTGTTTAAGTAAGAATCACATACAATACTAATTTCAAATTCATTGTTGTCATTCATTTCTTCAGTTAATCTTTTAACAACATTGTAATGCACTTCTTTACTGATAAATCTCATCTCTTTAATATTACTTTCAATTGAAAGTGAACTTGTAGCATTAATGAATGTTTTAATTTTTCTACGTCTAATAAATAATTTCAACATTAATTTCACTTTTGTATATAATGAAGCATTTTTAAATGTTGATGAACGTTCAGTAATTTGTCTGTAGTTATCAAATGTACTTTGAGATATTTTATTTTCTTTAATGAGTTTGTCCAAAGTGTTGAATTCTGTATCAATCGCAATGCGTTGCATACGTTCTAGCTCTTTTATATCTTCGTCTTTTTCTTCATTTTCTCTTAAGAACGATAATTGCATATGATAACTACGTGTGATTTTACCGTAAATATAGCTTGTTTCTTTACTGTAAAATTCTTGTAGATTTTCTAATGCACTTTCAATTAATAAAATTTTCGCTTCGTTAAATGTTAATAAACTTTGATCTTTCGGTTTAGCTTTTGGTGTAACGAGTGGCAATATTAATTGCGCGAGTACAAGACTGATTAAAATAACACCAGTTGCGATAAACAATAGATGATCGCGATAAATAAAATCAGTGTGTTCTGACAATTTAAATGGCAACATCAATGCGATTGCTAATGAAATGGTACCGTGAACACCACAAACCGTCATAATAAACGCATATTTAAAGCGATTTGGTTTATCTATTTCTGATTCTGGCGCAATATCTTTACCCGTATTTAACATTTTAGAAAATCGACTTTCTGGTAAATAGAAATATGGATATGAAATAAGCACCCAAATATATCTAAATAGATACACTAATGCAGCTACAAATATTGTAATTCCAATAACATGCATAATTTCATGTTGTGGTTCTTCTAATATATTAATCATGACTTCAGGTATTAAGAAACCTAATAAAATAAATACAAAACCGTTTAATAAATAGCTCAGTAAATCCCATGTATGATTATATGTTACTTGCTCTTTCGTCGTTGCTTGAGCAATTCTGTCTTTTTCAACACCGTGAATTAAACCTGCAACAACTGCAGCAATAATACCTGATGAATGGAATGTTTCAGCAATAATATAAACTAGAAACGGCGTAATAACCTGGATGAACGTCAACATATTACCGTTATTAATCCCATTACGTGTTAAATAAACACGTAATTGTACAACACCATAACCAATAATAAGACCAACAATTGCGCCACCGATTGCAGTTATAAAGAACTGTCCAACTGCACCAGTTAATGAGAATGACCCACCTACTAATGCGGCTAATGCAATCTTAAATGACAAGATACCTGCAGCATCATTCAGTAAAGATTCACCTTCTAATATAGTCATAGAACCTTTAGGCAATAATTTGCCTTTCGCAATAGCTTGAACGGCTACCGCATCTGTAGGTGACACGATTGCACCAATTGCAAAACATGCAGCTAATGGTAATTCTGGCCAGATAATATGTAATAAGAAGCCTAGACCAATAACTGTTGAGAATACAAGCACTAATGCCATAGACATAACGGGTTTCAAATATCTCGCTAAATGGAAACGTGATACCGAAATACCTTCTAAAAATAGCAATGGTGCGATAATCCCTACCATAAATACTTCTGACTCAAAGTTTAATTCAACTGGAATTGGAGATAAGAATATAACAAAACCAATTATAATTTGAACAAAACTTAAAGGTATCTTAGAAATATAATGATGTATGATTGAACTTAGGATGATACCCATGATGAACCATAAGAAACCTTCAAATATGGCCATAAAATTCCTCTCTTCTGTTTAAAATAACTTTTTACGCATAATAACTTTTTCAACTTCGTAGTCCATTGATTCATTTATTTGAATCATTGTTTTATTGTGAGCATGTACTGTTGAAACGATGGTATACGCACCCATTTCTTTCGCCCACTTTTCTATTTCTCGTTTCAAAGCGGTTGCTATGCCTTTATTTCTTTGACTTTTATCAACGAGAAGGTTGTATATCTTAACTTCTCGATCATGAACATTATATTTCGCCCATATAAAACCGATGCATTTATCTTGAATTAAAGCACCTTTCAAAACACTCTTCTCATATTCAAGAGATCGCTTTATTGCTTCATATTCCAATGATGTAGCAAGCCTCAAGCTTTGATTTTCATCTTTAAATGAAGAAGCAGCCATTTCACTAATGCTATATATCGTTACGTCTTCTTCTATATTTTTTATGACAAACATTTTTACCCTACCTAATTATTTTCGATTAATAATTTAATTGCTAAAATAAATATAATAATAAACATTATGATTTTTAGTTTCTTTTCAGGTAAAGAAACTGTTAAACGACCACCTATAAAGCCACCTAGACCTGAACCAAGTGCTAAGCTTATGGCAAATGGCCAATTAACATAACCTTGAAAAATAAAAACAAAAGTAGATAATGATAAGTAAATCGTTATAACTAACGTCTTCATACACTGAACTTCCGCATAAGTCAGTCTTGGCATAATTAAATTTAAAGCTATAATAAATAAAAATCCTACAGCGGCTTGAACAATGCCACCATAAATACCAAGTGCTAGAAAAACAATAATGAGAAGTACAATTCTAAAGACAGATAATTTTTCAGATTGATTTTGCGTATCTTTCCATCTGGTAGGAATAATCATAACGATTAAAACGAGAAGCATAATAATACCTAACATGCGGTTAAAGACAGCATCCGGGAGATTTATAGCGAAATGAACGCCAATAAAAGAGCCAATAATAGCAGGCACACTTAACATCAAGCTCAACTTAACATTTCTCATGCCTTTTATATAAAACACATATAACGCTAATAAATTTTGAACTAAAATCGCAACCCTGTTCGATGCGTTCGCAACAGTTGTTGGTAGTCCAAAAAATATAAGTAATGGCAAAACAATTAATGAGCCACCAGCAGATACGATATTAATCGTTCCTGCAAAAACCCCTACTAAAAAGATAATAAATAATGTCATGATCTCCAAGACTACACCACCTGTTACATTTAATAATATCGAAAAATGAATCATCTGTAAAAAGTATAAACCTCAAATTTGTAATGTTTTATTAGAAAATACTTGTTAGAATAAAATTATTGATAACAGAAAGGAAAACGCTGATGAAAAAATCAACACGCGACCTTATAATAGAAAACAACGTAAAACGATTAAGACTCAATAGTCACGATAGAGAAGTTTACGAAAATTATATAACATACGTACGTGCAAATTTGAGCATTAATGAATATGACTCAGAGAAAATGTTGCTCAACATACTTAATCATTTATTAAGCGCCGAAAAAGACGGCATGCATGCCATGGAATTTTTTGATCACGATCCAAAAAAACATGCCGACACGATGATTAGAAATATGCCAAATAGAACATTCCAGAATATATTTAAATTTATCGGCTTACATATCCTTATTTTGTTAGGTGTATTTTCATTCATAAGAGGATTCACAGGATTCTTCACACAAGTTGAATTCACATATCTATACACATTCCTCATCACCTTTGTAACAGGATTTACAATGATTTTCATATTTATATGGATGATATTTAAAGTCGTTCAAATACGAATATATAGCGAATCCAATTGGACAACCATGATTACTAATATATTGATATTCGGGACATTAGTAGTGACGATACTAGCCTTTTATTTACCAGGCGTCTATTTACAATTAGGACCTAAAATATATACATCGAATTGGGCATATATCATACTTTCATTCATACTAACACCACTTGGTTTATATATAGATCACCACAGAAAAATAGACCAACCCGATTCAAGGTAAAAGGACAAGCGGAACAGGACAATGGAGCAGAACAAGCGGAACCATCGTTGATTATGGTTCCGCTTGTTTCATTTTATGTGGTATAAGGAAATTACTAGGCCGATAATTTATTTTATCGGCCTGGTAATCTCATTTTCGGGTCGATAATTTTATTTATCGGTCCACATATCCTACTTCTGGACCGGTATTTATTTTTATCGGTCCAGAAAGTCACCTCATATAACAAAAGTTCCTATATATAAAATTAAAAATATCAATAGTGTTTCAATATTTATAAAAATCACATTAGGTCTAATACCTTTCTTGTGACTTGTTACATAATTTATAAGGATGCCAATATAATAGACAATCGTTATGCCCCATATTAGAACAAATAATCCTATCCCATAGTCATTATTTTGAATTAAATGTATGCCTAATAGTAATAACCAAACTGATTTGATTACATTACCAGCTACCTCTAATGGATCAGATACAATTTTGAACATTTTATCTATGGTTTTTGTTTTAAACAAATTCGTATAAGCTAATAAATCACAAATCACTTGAAGGAACATCGATACACTCATCAGTATTGTAAATATCAATCCAAATACCAATACAATGCCATTTAAGTCCCCATCAAGTTTTGCATAATAAATTAAAGGAATTTGGCTAAAACAGATAAAGATTATTGTAAACATCGTATGAATAATATAGAATTTTTCATTTTTAATTAAGTAATTAGCCAATAATAACAAACATATATAAACACCCAACCCTACTACCACCATGCTACTCACCTGTCTTTAATAGTTTTCATTTACGATGGCATATAGGTAATGGTCTTTCCATTCGCCATTGATTCTTACGTTAGATCTGTTTAGTCCTTCGCGTATCATGCCTGCTTTTTCTAATACTCTAACTGAACCTATATTTGTTGGTTGTACGCCTGCTTCAACTCTATGGAATCCTAATTCATTAAATGCGATACGAATGACTTCTTTTGCTGCCAATGTTGTAATACCTTTTCCGTTATATTCTGCGTCTAATGCATAACCCATCATACAGCTCTGAATATTGTGTCTGACGACTGCAAATAAATCTATCGTTCCGATTACTTTATTATCTTCTTTATGTACAATGACATAGTGATAGCCTTTATCTTCTGTCATCTCTTGTAAATGTTTGTCTATAATTTTTCTGTAATTATAGAGTTGGTAGTCTGAATCTTTTCTGTCTGCTGCTGAATATGATTCAAATAGTGCTCTATTTCTTACATCTATATCTAATAATTCACTTGCGTCTTTCATTTCTACTGGTCGGATTTCAATCATGGTGCACCCCCGATATTTATTTATCTATTAGTATACACTTATACGCTGTAAAGTTATAAAAAAAACAAGGTCATAGTTAAAATTTCCTAGGAAATGATAATCTATGACCTTGCGCTTTAAGTTTGATATAAATACTTTCCAACTCTGTTTTCCATCTTGCCAAAAATCCATTCGAAAAAGATAGCCAAAATCCAATATATTGCACTAGCTATAATATATACTTCAACAAAACGATAACCATCGTTAGCAATAATTTGGCTGATTGCAAGTATTTCTGTTACTTGTACGACAAACGCGATTGCTGTCCCTTTAATTAAAGCAATAAATTGATTACCTAAGTTCGGAATTGCATAACCTAAAGCTTGAGGTATCACAATTCTCATAAGTATATGTCGCTTTCTAAGTCCAACTGTGAGTGCCGCTTCTATTTGTTTATCATCAACACTTCGTAAACCACCACGCATCACTTCTGTTAAATACGCAGCTGAATGTAATGTAAATACAAATAATACGATTGCTATAGGATTTATACCATCAGGATTAATGTTCAAATGCCACATTTTGTTTAACCACTCTATGACTACAGGCGTCCCATAATAAAAAGCAAACAACTGAACGATGAGTGGTGTCGATCTGAAGAACGAAACAAATATGACAATAAGTTGGTTAATAACTGGATACTTAGCTTGTCTTATTAATGCAAAAGCAGTACCAATCACTAAACCAATTACCATACTGACAACTGCTATTAATAACGTTGTTGGTACACCTTTTAAAATATCTCCAACATGTTCGTACATAAAAGGAAAATCTATCGTCAAATTGCTCACCTCATTTGTTCAGTTTGATATGGAATATTGTATTTCTTTTCTAAAAGCATCACGATAAATTCGACTATGATACAGATAACCCAGTAAATGATACAAATCGCGAAAT
The DNA here is from genome assembly GCF_022385935.1 of Mammaliicoccus sp. J-M41. Taxonomy (NCBI): domain Bacteria; kingdom Bacillati; phylum Bacillota; class Bacilli; order Caryophanales; family Staphylococcaceae; genus Mammaliicoccus; species Mammaliicoccus sp. J-M41. Next base: position 67,139 of record NZ_JAJNIR010000010.1, read on the forward strand.
ATACTGGAAACATGCCTAGTCCGTAGTTATTACCGATAATTAAATTTACTTGTCCCATCATATCGATTAAACCGATTGTAAACGCTAATGATGTGTCTTTAATCAGTTCTATAACTTGATTACCGGTGTTTGGTAAACTATTTCTAAAACCTTGTGGAATAATAATTCTTAATAAAATTGTACGATCATTAAGACCGACTGTTTTCCCTGCTTCAATTTGTCCTTTATCAACTGAGTTATATCCAGCTCTCATCACTTCTGATAAATATGAACCAGTATGCAGCGTGAATGTCAAAATAACAAAGAAAAGTCTACTAAAATGATTAATATCAATGTACACCCACTGCAATATGATCGGTAACGCAAAATATACTAAAAATAGTTGTAATATAAGTGGCGTACTTCTAACAAAGGATACATATAATTTTACGATTTGGGATAGTGCAGGTACTTTTTTGATTCTAATAACTGCTAATACTAGCCCCAATATCATCGCAAATAAAAGAGAAAGAACGGTTATTAACAATGTAATTGGTAGTTTATCCAGTATTTGCACAAACAAATCTGGCCAAGTAGTTGTTCCCATATGTCTCCTCCTTATAAGCGGTCTTTAATATCATTTAATGACTCTTTATCATCAAATATATTAAATCCAAACCATTTTTTAGATAATTCCTCTAGCGTACCGTCTTCTTTTAACTCTTTAGTAGCTTTGTCTATATCTTTTTGTAATTGCGTATTTTTCTTATTATATAAAATATGAACAGATTCTTTTGAAACAACGCCACCAACTTTTACATCAGCATTGAGTTCTTTTTGAATTGCTTGGTAAGTTGTTAAGTTTAAGAACATGGCATCTCTTCTTTTAGATTCAATCATTTTGAAATTCTCACCATTTGAAACTTTATGAATTTCATCAATGTCGATTTGATTATTATGTGTCTTGTTGTAACCTGTTAAGATTGAATATAATCCGCCACTTGGTGACATAGGCGTCAGTCTTTTATGTTGTAAGTCATCTAAAGTTTCAATATCATTTGTATCGTTATGTACAATAAGCGTTGTTAAAGAATAAACATAGGGTTCTTTTTGATATAAGAATTTCTGCTCTCTTTCAGGCGTTTTGAAGAACCAATTAATACCCATATCAAATTTACCAACACCAATACCAACAACGTTAGATTCTTCTTCTCCAAATTCATATTGGAAATCATACTGTGGTAGTTTCTTTTCAAGTTCTTTCATATAATCCATATCGTATCCGACTGGTTTATTATCACTATCTGTATATAAATAAGGCGGATTAACTTCTGCAGATAAAGCTACTTTAACTACTTTTTAACCGTTATTTTCTTTCGTGATTGTGCCGCAACCAGATAAAGAAATGATGAGCATCATCAAAATCAATAATTTAATATACTTCATTCTTTACCTCCTACAATCCGACTGGTGTTAAACGACTTAAGAATCTTCTCGTACGTTCAGACGCTGGATTATCTATAACGGCTTCTGGTGTTCCGCTTTCAATAATTTCACCTTTATCCATAAACACAACTTGATCAGATACTTCTTTCGCAAATTGAATTTCATGCGTTACAATAACCATCGTTCTACCTTCGCTTGCGATTTCTTGAATAATATTTAACACACCTTGTACAGATTCCGGATCAAGTGCTGAAGTTGGTTCATCTAATAACAATACTTCAGGTTCGATACTGAGTGCTCTCACGATACCAACTCGTTGCTGTTGTCCACCTGATAATTGAACAGGATAAACATCTGCTTTATCATCTAAAGATACTTTCTTAAGATATTTCATAGCTTTCTCTTTAGCATCTTTCTTCTTCATTCCTTGTCCGTATATCAAACCTTCTGTAATGTTTTCTAAAATTGTACGGTTTTTAAACAAATTATAGTGTTGAAAGACCATTGCAGATTGACTTCTTAAGCGCGTAACATCCTGCTTTTGATAATTTTCTACATCGAACTTACAATTCCCGAGTTCGATTAATCCTTTATATGGTGTTTCAAGCATATTTAAACTTCTTAGTAGCGTCGTCTTCCCCGATCCACTTGGTCCAATAATTGTTGTGACGGTTCCTTTTTCTTGTTCAAAATTTATATTTTTCAAAATTTCTTGTGTACCAAATTTATGATACAATCCTTCAACTTTAAGCAAGTCATCCACTCCCGAGCGTAATAATATTTTGAATTTATCATAACTATTCTTATAAGTAAAGTCGGCTTTAAATAAAAAAATGCTTTTTTAAAGGCTTTATGAAATTTTCTTATCTTTTAACTCGGATTTAATTGAATTTTTAAAATTGTCTGACTATAATGACATATATATAACTTAAGGAGGTATTTATTAATGACACAAGAAAATTGGAATAAAGAGACATTAGCAATTCACGGTGGTCAAGTACCTGATCCTGTAACAGGTTCTACAGCTGTACCTATTCATCAAACAACTTCATATACGTTTAAATCTACTGAACATGCGAAGAACTTATTCGCTTTAGCTGAAGAAGGTAACATATATTCTCGAATCATGAACCCAACAAATGATGTATTCGAGAAACGTATCGCTTTATTAGAAGGCGGAATAGCAGCATTAAGTGTTGGTAGCGGTCAAGCAGCCATTACATTGAGTATATTAAATATTGCAGAAAGTGGCTCTGAAGTAGTCGCATCTACTAACCTATATGGTGGTACATATAATTTATTTGCTGTAACTTTAAAGAAATTCGGCATTAAAGTGCACTTTGTAGACCCAGATGATCCAGCAAATTTTGAAGCAGCAATCAATGAAAATACGAAACTTATTTTCGCTGAAACAATTGGTAACCCACGTATCGATGTATTAGATATTGAAGCTGTTGCTAAAGTTGCACACGATAATGGTATTCCATTAATCGTCGATAATACATTTGCTACACCTCACCTACTACAACCAATTAAATTTGGTGCTGACATCGTTGTCCATTCTGCGACTAAATTTATTGGTGGTCATGGTACATCAATTGGTGGTGTGATTGTAGATAGTGGTAAATTCAACTGGGATAATGGCAAATTCCCTGGATTAGTTGAACCTGATCCAAGTTATCATGGTGTATCTTATGTCAATGATGTTGGTGCAGCTGCATACATTACGAAAGCACGTGTACAATTATTGCGAGACATTGGACCAGCACTTTCTCCATTTAATGCACAACAATTCCTAATCGGACTTGAAACTTTACATTTAAGAACAGAACGTCATTCTGAAAATGCTCAAAAAGTTGCAGAGTTTCTAGAAAATCATGAAAAAGTAAGCTGGGTTAATTATCCTGGTCTTAAATCTAATCAATATCACGAACTCGCAACTAAATATTTACCCAATGGCCAAGGTGCTATCTTAACATTTGGTGTTAAAGGTAATTCAGAAGCTATTCCCGAATTTGTTGAAGCACTGAATTTATTTTCATTATTAGCAAACGTTGGTGACTCTAAATCACTTATCATACATCCAGCAAGTACAACACACCAACAATTAACATACGAAGAACAACTAGCATCAGGTGTTACAAAAGACTTAGTACGCTTATCAGTTGGTACAGAATCTAGTGAAGACATTATTAAGGATTTAGAACAAGCGTTAAATAAAATCAAATAAGTTTCACTTAATAAGCGTTTAGGATATCATATAACATCCTAAATGCTTATTTTTTATTTAAAGCACCTTATATGAATATTTTTAATATTTTTGATAACATTTATATATCATAAGTATTATAAAGGAGCACTGAACACAATGAATCAAAGTGTATTTGACTTAACTCAACAGCACCGATCTGTTAGACAGTTTAAAGATGAACCTCTTTCTAAAGAAACTGTAGAAAAATTAGTAAAAGCAGGACAAATGGCTTCAACTTCAAGTTACGTTCAAGCTTATTCTATTATTGGTATTACAGACCCAGAAATTAAACAAGCATTAAAAGAAGTATCAGGGCAACAACATGTTGTCGATAACGGTTATTTATTTGTGTATGTGATAGATTATTACCGTCATAGTTTAATTAACCAAGAAACACAAGGTAATATGCAACCTAGTTTTGAGTCAGCTGAAGGCTTGCTAGTTGGTACGATAGATGTTGCACTTGCTGCACAGAATGTAGCTTTAACTGCTGAAGATATGGGGCTAGGCATTGTTTATTTAGGATCATTACGTAACGATGTTGGTCGAGTAAGTGAGATATTAAACTTACCTGAGCATGTCTTCCCACTATTCGGTATGGCTGTCGGTGTACCAAGTGATGACGATCAAGGTTCACCTAAGCAACGTTTACCATTTGAACATGTCTTCCATGAAAATCAATATAATGCCGACAAAGAACAACAACTCAATCAAATTAAACAATATGACAAAGACATACAAGAATATTATGAAAAACGTACCCAAGGCAAGCGCTCAGAATCTTGGTCAGAACAAATTAAGAATATGATGAGCAAAAAAACAAGACCAGATATTCTAGAAAAATTAAATTTAAAAGGATTTATTAAAAAATAATCATACAAAAAGCGACTGTGAGATGATTAACAATCTCCAGCCGCTTAATTTAATTATGATACTTGTTCCTCAATTCTTCCGTCACTTAATTTAATCACTTTATCTGCAAATTCAAATATTCTTTCATCATGTGTAATCATAATACCAATTGAATTATTTTCTTTCACACTATTTTTAATCATTTTTGCTACTTCTATTGCACGTTTTGAATCTAAACTTGCAGTAGGCTCATCTGCCAAAATCATTTTTGGATGATTCATCCAAGCTCTCATAATTGCAACACGTTGTTTCTCCCCGCCTGACAATTCATTTGGATATGATTTAAGTCGATGAGATAAACCAATTTGTTTTAATAATTTTTCTGCTCTTTCTTTAGCATCTTTTTTACGCATACCAGCCATTTCACCAACATAAACAAGTTGATCTGTAACATTTAAATATGGTATTAAGTGTGATGATTGAAAGATAAATCCTATTTGATTCAATCTCATATCTGTTAATTTTTTATCTGATAAGTCTACATAATCTAAATCGTCTAAAGTTATTTCTCCTGAGCTTTTGCCAAGTAATCCACCAATAATAGAAAGTAATGTAGATTTCCCTGAACCAGAAGCGCCATTCAAAATAACAAGCTGTCCTTTTTCTGCTGTAAATGTAATGTCATTTAATACTTGTGTTTTTGCTTCATTTTCTCCGAATGATTTTGTAACATGTTCAACAACTAATCCCATTATTATTCGCCTCCTATAGCTTCAAGTGGTTCGATTTTTGTCACTTTAATCAGTGATAATACGGCGCCGATTAATGAAACAACGATGAATACGGCTACCATTAACATCATTAAGTTTACGTCAATATAGAATGGCATTGAAACTGGCATCACACTGTTGATGATAAATATAACGGCAATGGATAAGACCACGCCCGCTAATGTAATCATCAGAATTTGCAGCATTAATGATGCGATAAGTGATATGTTTTTTGTACCGATTGCTTTTAAAATACCAAATTGGCTTGTTTTTTGAATTGTCATAACATAGAAGAATGCCGTAATAACAATCGCTGAAATAACGAATAAGAATACAATCATCAAGTTCAATGGTTGTTGTTCTGCGTTATAACTTGGAATGGCATTTAACATGTCATCTTGTGAAATGACTTTAACATTGTCTACGTCGTTGATTTCATTTTTTTGATGATCATTCAAGTTGTCATATGCAATGACTGAAATATGATGACCTTTCAACGCATCCATGCCATTTTCATTTACATATGCCATAGATGTATGTGAGAACATGATATTATCTGCGAATCCTGAGATTCTATATGATTGATCGCCTTCTGATAATTTAATTTCGTCCCCTACTTTAAAACCTTCTGCTTTTAATTTTTCATTCAATAACACTTCGTTTTTATTTTGAGGTAAATGTCCTTCTGTTGGTTTCGGTTTAATGTTATTTGTCATTTGTGTAAACATTAAATCTGTTTTCCCACTTTTAGTATCAATTTTTTGCATTGCTGTTTTGATTGTGTCGCCTTTAGCAATTGTATTAACAGCGTCATCAGTTTTCGTCGTAATATTAGACTGACTCAAGTTATTGTCAGCATCACTGGCAATTACGTAAGTACTTTTATTCCATTGTTCAATTCCCGATACGTTCTCTTTAGCTAACCCTTGTGCTAAAGCTGATATAAATAACACTAAAAATGCTAATAAGAATAAAATTAATGTTACGAGTAGATATTTAAATTTGTAATAAGTAAGCTCTTTGTGTGCTAGTTTCATGTCTATCCGTTCCTCTCTCTTTAATGTATATACATATCATAACGAGGCAATATGAACTGAATATGAACAAAAAGACATAAAACAAATTTTTTTATTTTAATGAATGATTATGGGAAAGACGATTTACTAGTCTATATTATTTGAAGTTGATACAATTTAAAAAAAGAGGAGGAGAGCTTAATGATTAAGTCTACTTGGCAAGGTAAGAAAACTTTTAAAGCACAATCCAAATTTGGCCATGACATCATCTCTGATGCACCAACAGAATCAGGTGGAGATGACAACGGTCCATCTCCTGTTGAACTTTTGCTAAGCGGTTTAGCTGGATGTACTGGAATTGATGTTACTAATTTAATGAAAGAACGTTTAGCACAAGTTACCAAATTAGAAATTACTGTAGATGATGAAAGAGAAGATACAACATCTCGTGCAGTGAAACATGTCACATTAATCTTTGATGTTGAAGGTGAAGTGGATTTAAAAAAATTAAAGCGTTCCATAAAACTGAGTGTTGAAAAATATTGTACGGTTGCACATTCTTTAAAAGCAACAATTGAACCAAAACTTATCTTTAATGGTGAAGAACAAACTTTAGACTAAAAATTAAGAGTTGGATGAAATACCCTATTTATCGTAGAGATTTCAATCCAACTCTTTAATTTTGAATATGTGGTGCTCGCCATATATAAAACGTTGCATAAGAACTCCACTCATGCCAACCTTCATTCAAACTTAACATTTGTTCTTTAGATGGTTTCTTATCTAAATTCAAGATGTCTTTCAATGCGTTTTGTAGCCCAACATCCCCGATTGGAAAAGCATCCTGAACACCTAACGCACGCATCATAACATAATGTGCTGTCCATGGACCAATCCCTCTAATTTTAATAAGTGTACGCTCAATATCATTTGTATCTTCAATATCCAACAACATGTCTTTAGATAACATTTGAGAATGCATTCTTTTCGCAATATCTATTAAATATTCTGCTTTTCTTCTTGAAAATTTCAAATCCATCAACTCTTGTACAGAAACATTTGCAATCACTTCAGTTGTAGGATGGATGTAATAAGCTTTATGATTATACGTAATTTTCTCTCCATAAGTTTGAACAAGTCTCTTTTTAAGTTGGTATGCAAATGTTAAATTAATTTGCTGTCCAATTATGCCCCAGGAAATAGCTTCAAATAAATTAGGAATTCTAATCAATCTTAAACCATATAATTCCTGGATTAATGGTTTTAATATTTCATTTTTTCTACCATATTGGTAAAACGATGATAAATCTGCTGAGAAATCGAACCATTCTTCTATATATGCAATTATTTTTTCAGTAAGTGTAGGATTTACAGAAACATCATTTAAAATCTCAACAATTAAGTAATGGCGATGATAATAAATACACATCAACAGTCGCTCGCCATCTAAATTTATCGCACGATAAATTTTATGATCTTCAACTTCAAATAACACTTCATTCTCATCTCTTTTTAAATAATCTAAGCATTTTTCATAGTCGAATATTTTGGGACATTCTATTCTAATTTCATGCACGAGACATCACCTCCATCGTTACAGTTTATTATCCATTATTAACAATTTATAAACAAATTTAAAATAAAAAAATGGATACTATTTAACAAATTAACATGATATAATTGAAAGTAATTATCAATTAGGAGAGAGAAAAAATGACAAAAAAATTACTTGTATTCCTCGCTACATTGTTACTTGTATTAGCAGCTTGTGGCAACAAAGATGATGACTCATCTAAAAGTAAAACTCACAAATATAAAACAGATGAAGGAAAAACAGTTGAAATTCCTAACAATCCGAAACGTGTTGTGGTATTAACAACTAACCAAGGTAACTTCCAAAAACTTGGTGTTGATCCAGTTGGAACAGATGCTGATTTCCCTAAATCAAAGTATGTTGACGATAAAGACGGGAAACGTGTTGGTTCTGAAGATGTTGAAGCTGTTACAAAACTTAAACCAGATTTAATCATTACTTATAATGCTAATCCACAAATTAAAAAATATGAAAAAATAGCACCTACTGTACCATTCGACCACAGTAAACGTACTTTTAAAGAAGTACACATTGAAATCGGGAAATTATTAGGTAAAGAAGATCAAGCTAAAGAACAAGTTAAAGAATTAGAAGATATCATGGCTAAAGACGGGAAAGAAGTTCAAGACAAAATTGGTAAAGACAGCACAGTTTCTATCATGGAAGTTGGACCTAAAGAACTTACATTAATCGGTAAGAACTTTGGTAGAGGTTCAGAAGTCATTTATCAAGGATTTGGATTCAAACATCCAGAAGCAGCACAAAAAGACATTCCTAAAGAAGGTTGGTTAACAACTTCATTCGAAAACTTTAATAAATACACTGGTGATTATTTATTAATCCCAACTGAAAATGGAAAAGCACCAAGTTCTTCATTAACTAAAGGTAGCATTTGGAAAAACACACCAGCAGTTAAAGAAGATCAAGTGTACTACTATCCAAGAAATGAATTTATGTATTCAGATCCAATTTCAATCGAAAAACAATCTAAATACTTCAAAGATATGTTAACTAAATAATAAAGCAGAGACTAGGTCATACTGACCTAGTCTCTTCTATTATATATGTTGGTCTTGTGAACACTTCTGCACAAACTTGTTCATAACGGAGTTGTTAGTTACAAAACTACTGAGATTTGTTACTATGGACAGTCTTAATTACAAAACTCGGCCGAAGTGTTACTAACACACTCGTTATTTGCACTTCTCACCAAAACTGCTAATAACAACATGCTCGCCTACAAAACTCATATCAACAATACCTCACAACCTCCCTATTTGCATTTCATAAATTTTATGCATACACTGTATATTAAAGGAGTGGAATTAATTTTGACTAAACAAACGGATTTACGTGTGATTAAAACTAAAAAAGCACTCACAGAAACTTTAATCTCGATTCTTAAAGAGAAAAATTTCTCAGAGATTACTGTAAATGAAATTTGTCATGCATCTCTTATACATAGAACAACATTTTACAAGCATTTTATGGATAAGTTTGATCTCTTACAATATGCATTAAGCGAATATACGAAAGATTTCTTTGAATTAGATTTATACGACCGTCTACATCATCCTTTTCAATCGATGGAAAAGGCATTTATCAGTGAGTTAAGTGACGTATTTGAAAAACAAAAAGATAATAGTGATACTGCATTTATGGATGAAATTGCTAAGTACTTTATTGAGGTATTCAGCAAAGATTTTAAAAATAATATCGATATGGTTTCAACACCAGAGCATTTACCTCAATCTTTACTACCTTTTATTTACGCTTCTAATTTAGCTGGTATTATACATTGGTCAAAGTCCACAAATAATGATTTAGACTATGAAAAGCTTGATAAAATTTTTAACGAAGTCAATATTATTGGATTGAATAACAGTTAATCAATTTCATCATTTGTATTTAAAAAAACCTTTCAATTTAGACCTGTTATGGTCTTCATTGAAAGGTTTTTAACGATGTTATTTATTGTTGAACAAGATTGTTAACGTAATCTTTGAATGCTTCTTTGTCGCCTTCTTCAATATCTATCATTGCAACTTTTCCTTGAGGGAATTCAATAAATAATACACCTTTATCTTCTATTGTAACGGCTTTGATATCTTGATAACTAAATACTCTTTTATAAGGTTCACCGTTCATATCAACGCTCATAATGACACGTTCGTTTGTTGTAATATATGCCCCTTTAAATTGGCTTTGTTCGCCTACTTTATAAATAATTGTTCCTAATACACTTGGACCAACTTTTTCTGTAGGATATAATTCGTTTTCATCAATTTCATTTAATTTCATGTTCAATACCTCCATTTAATAACTACTTCTATTGTACGAAATAATGAGAGGTCATAACAAATATTATGATTGCACATCTCTATATGCTTTTCTTCTAGATAATACAATTGTAACAACGAATGCGACAACAATTGCTATCGCCATACCGATAATATAGTTAAACCAACTACCTGGAGCTATAGAAATAAATCCTGGTAATCCCGCTGTACCGAGTGCAATAGCTTTTACTTTTGTTGCAGCTACATAACAAGAACCAACACCTGATCCTATAATCGCACCGATAAATGGATAACGTAATTTTAAGTTTATACCAAACATAGCTGGCTCTGTAATACCTAACAATGCAGAAATACCTGCTGCTGAAGCAGTACCTTTCATTTTATGATTCTTCACAATAAAGAATGCTGCAAGTGTTGCTGCCCCTTGTGCAACGTTAGACATTGCTGCAATTGGGAATATAAATGATCCGCCTGTATTTGCTTTGTCTGCAATCAATGTTGTTTCAATAGCGATAAAGCTATGATGCATGCCAGTAATAACAATTGCTGCATATAATAATCCAAATAATAAACCACCGATTGCACCACCTGTTTCATATAACCAAGTTAAACCGTCAGATAAGAAAGTTCCTGCAGTTCGTGTAACTGGTCCAACGACTAAAAATGTAACAAATGCTGTAAAGAATAATGACAGTAATGGTGTTAATAAATTATCTAAAGTAGAAGGAATGACTTTTCTAAATCCAATTTCTAATTTAGCAAGTATGTAAGATGCGACTAATATAGGTAACACTTGTCCTTGATAACCAACCATTTTGATAGAAAGTCCAAAAATTTCCCACGTTGGGATTTCGTCGCCTTTTACTAAAGCTTTAGGATAATCATAACCATTCATTAAACTAGGATGCACAAGTATCATACCAAGTGCAGCTCCAAGAAATGCGTTTCCTCCAAACCGCTTCGCTGCACTAAAACCTATTAGAACTGGTAGAAATACGAATGGTGCATTAGCGAAAACATTAATCATATTAGCTAAACTTGCAAATTGACTATGTACATCAATAAATGACGCTTTATCATAAAATAAATCTTTAGCTGTCAAAATATTATTAATCCCCATTAATAAACCACCTGCTACAATTGCAGGAATAATCGGAACAAATATATCTGATAACATTTTTACAAATTGCTGAATCGGGTTTAATTTCTTAGTCGATTTTTCTTTTACTTCTGATGTTGTAGATGCCTCTAATCCAGTTAAAGATTCCATTTCCGCAAAGACTTTGTTTACCGTTCCAGAACCTATAATAATTTGGTATTGACCACCGGTTGAGAAAGTCCCCTTAACAACATCCATATCATTTAATTGGTCTTCATTTACTTGAGACTCGTCTTTTAATACAAGTCTTAAACGTGTGGCACAATGCGCAATAGCTTCAATGTTATCTTTCCCACCTATTGCTTCAGTAATATTCTGAGCTTCCTTTTTATAATTCATTCATTTCACTCCTTATTTATCCCGTTCTTTTTGGTACCGGTACCAAAAAGATTCAAAAAAATATATTAACATGTTCTGATTGTAATCGGTTCCATTAAAATTGTCAACGCTACGAATGTAATTTTACTGATTTAAATTAATATAACCAGCTCTAATTTTTTTGCCATTTTCATTAAATGATTCAACATAACCATCTTCACTAACATTGTATGACCCTAGTAGTTTGCCATCTTTACTTGAATATGAAAATCCAAACACGTCACCTTTCTTCTTAGGTTCTTTCCAAATGATATGATCTGTTCCATCTTTATCTATACCTTCAAACGCTTCTACTGCATCAAATACGTTATCTCTCGTAATGGTTGTTTGTTGATTATCCCTTGAATTTTCAAACTTAAAGTCATCTGGAAATTGCATGATATATTGAATATTATCATCGTCATTATTTCCTTTTGTATATACAACAACTTGGTAGCCGTTATGATTCGTCTTGTTATAAACAACAAATGAATGTCCTTGTCTCGTTCTTAAATCTTGTGTTGGTTCACCATGAAAATCTACAAAGTCTTTGTACGTAACGTGATTACTAGGAACGATACTGAATTGTTTAACTGGATAACCTTCACTCAAATAATACATAACCATAAAGTTCCCATAAACATGCCCTTCTCTTCCTAAAAAATTACGTACTTCTTCTTCATCTCCATATTTAGATTCTATTTCTGTCTTGTCCATTGTCTTCATTAATCCTTTATATCCCGTAACATGGTTTTCATTCATATAATGATCAGAAAAATCCTGTGATAAAACATTAATTTTTGGCGTTTCTTTTTTATTTTTATGTTGTTTATTATTGGATTTCGAAGATTTTTGATTGTGATTTTGAGGATCTCCTATTGTGATACTACATCCTGTTAAGAGCAATATAGCAGTAATCATCCATACACATTTATATATCATGATTATAAATCCCTCCAATCATTTTAAGTAAAATTTAATTAATATATTAAAATTAATATTCCCTTTTTCAAAAATAATATTCAGAAAAGTTTGAAAACGAATGATTACTTTTATATAATGTGAATAAATAATTGAAAGGAGAACTTTTACAATGACAGAACGAATTTATGGCAATACACCTTGCTTTTTAGGTGGTAAAAACTTAACAAAAGAAAAAGATTATTCCACAGACGTTCTCGTATATGGCGTCCCTTTCGAAGGACCTTGCACTTGGGGAGATTATACAGGGTGTGAATTAGGACCGAAACAAATTAGATTATCTTCTGCTAGATATAGCGGATATTTACCTGAATTAGATCATATAGATGTACATAAGCATTTATCCATCGGCGATGTAGGTGATGTTTCAACTGTACCGCATGATGTTGATCAAACGGTTCAGAACATTGAAGCATTTGCTGAAGATTTATGGAAATCTAATAAATTTTTAGTTGGCTTAGGTGGCGACCACGGTATCACCTATCCAATTTTAAAAGGATTAACGAACACCGGGAAAAAAGTAGGCATTATTCATTTAGATGCGCACTATGATAATATGCCTCACTATGAAAATGAACAATTTGCGCGTAATACACCTTTCATGAGGTTATATGAAACAGAAGGCATTCGAAACGAAAGCTTAATTCATACTGGTATTCATGGACCTCGTAACCAGCCTGAAACGGGACAATTCGCTAAAGAAAATGGTGCGGTTACTATCACAATCAATGAAATTAAAGAAACATCTGATTTACGTCAGTTTGCGCGTGATATTTATGCACAAGCAAGTAAAGATGTAGATGTCGTTTACTTAACGATCTGTAGTGATGTACTTGATTTCGCTTTTAATCCAGGTGGACCTGTTGATGGTAATGGTTTAACAAGTTATGAACTTTTAACAATGATATACGAATTTGGAAAGTTAGGTCTTATTGGTATGGACTTTGTTGAAGTTTATCCAATGCAAGATGCGAATCAGAACTCTGCTCACTTTGTATCAACTGCTGTACTTTATGTATTAGCCGGCCATATTAAGTATTTAAACAAAGTTTAATGCCTTACAAACGAAGGGATGACAAGATATGACTGAAAAGAGAGAAAGAAGTAAGTTTAGTATTTTTGGTCCCGGAATGATTATTACTGCATCATTTGTTGGTCCTGGTACCGTTACAACCATGACTCAAGGTGGTGCAGGATTTGGATACAGCTTACTCTGGGCAGTAGTCTTCTCAATCATCGCAACGATTGCACTTCAAGAAATGGTTGCTCGATTGGCGCTTGTTACAAATGAAGGTTTAGGAGAAGCTATACGGGATATTTTTAATCACCAATTACTTAAACTCATCACAGTTTGGTTCAGTATGATTGCTGTCGCAGTTGGTTGTGCAGCATACATATCGGGGGATTTATTAGGGACATCGTTAGGTGCTGCCTATTTACTAGGCATTCCTGAAAATTATATTGCACCTGTCATTGGTATAGTTATTTTGTTAATCGGGTTAAGCGGTAGTTATGATTTAATAGAAAAAGTTATGACCGTACTCGTGCTCATTATGGGTGTCATTTTTATAACGACAGTCATCGTCATTCAACCAGATTTCGGTGCTGTCTTAAAAGGTGCCTTCATACCAAGCATACCTAACGGCTCATTATTAACAATCATCGCACTAATTGGTACAACAGTAGTACCTTATAATTTCTTTATCCATGCCAGTTCTATACATGAACGATTTAATGGTATAAAAGATTTAAGAATTGTAAGAATCGATACAATTGTTGCAATAGGATTAGGTGGACTGATATCTGCTGCCATACTAATTACAGCAGGTACACTCATCCACGGGAAAGAAGTCACAAGCTTAGTAGAATTATCCGAACCACTTAAACCAATTTTAGGAGACTTAGCACCTATTTTCATGAGTGTTGGCTTATTCTCAGCTGGTCTATCTTCAGCAATTGCCTCTCCAATGGGTGCCGCAGCAACAATCAGTAGTTGTCTCCGTTGGAAAGGTGGCGTAAAAAGTAAAAAATATAGACTCGTGTTCGCAATCGTCATTTTCATAGGTATCATCACTTCTTCACTCGGATTCGAACCATTAGAAGTCTTACTCATTGCACAAGCATTAAATGGCATCATTTTACCGCTCATCGCAATATTAATCTTTGTAATATTAAATAAGAAGAATATGATGGGTAAATTTGCAAATGGCATCGTCCTTAACATCATCGGACTATTTGTCGTACTCGTCGTATCATTTTTAGGTGTCTACAGTTTAATAGATGCTATACAAAGCTTTATAGGATAAATCAAAACCACCCGTTTAACGGGTGGTTTGTTCTGCGGCTATAAGCCTCTATTACTGACCATCCCTAAAAGGGCACTGAGAAGATCAGCCAAATGAACTACTTTCCCAGCAACCCTTAAAAGGGTTGTTTTATTTTTTCTTCTTTCGAGTTTCTTCCCCAGTAAAAGGATCTATGTACTCTATCATTGTTAACTGTTCTGCTACTATATCCTCTTGTAATTGAT